>NZ_JBDFXP010000013.1:0-115047 GCF_040911965.1 Phocaeicola sp. RTP21359st1_B8_RTP21360_211022 | reverse complement strand
GTAATAACAAAGCCCCTGCTTGTGAAAGTCGGGGCTTTGTGCATAAAAAAAGAAGGTGCGCATTTTGACACACCTTCAAACAAAGTGATGCTTACCTGATACGTTAAAAACAGCGCCAGCAGTAATAACGGGGCTACTATGTACCTTCTCTTGCTCAACTATTTATTTCTTTTCCTCGCCAAACAACAATTGATAGTCTTTTTTCGCGGCAGGCACAGTCCATTCCTCCGGAATAAACTTCCACTGGTGCATAGCATGAGGATGCAGCACTTTTTCCTGCTCAATATATTGCATCAGATAATAACGCAAATCCTTATCGGTTGCAAAAATAATACGTTTTGCCAAATCTTCCTTGGAAATTCCAGCTCCAAGAGTCAGTAAATCTCCGCCACCGTTCCCACGGTAAGAATTCAAAGCCACTTTATAAACCTTATCCATACTGAAAGGAGTCCCGTCCGACATGCTCTGAATCGTGATTTTCTCTCCTGCCGGCTTGGTCACGTCCACCGTATAATTAATGCCTGCGGCAGAGTCAAAGTTAAAGCTGAAATTCTTGAAATTAGCACGCTTCCCCTTCTCCACCGGCTCCTTGAAAAGCATCAGGTGGTCCTCGGAACTCTTCATCTGATTAGTCCAGATGGCGTATGCCATTTCCAGGAAACCTTTAATTTCCTTGCCCGAAAGTTCCATCACATACAGCATGTTCTCGTACTTGTACAAATTGAACATATCACTCACATAGATGTCTCCTTCTTTAATCTCTGCCCGGAAGGACAACGGAGCACAGAAAGACACTTCAGCACCCGAAATTTCCAATTGCAACTGATGAATCAGGTCTATGAAAGGAGAAGAACCGAAATAAGCATCCTTCGCTGTGATGGTACGTGAAATTGTACCGATTTTACGGGATACAAAGTCATTTACAGCCTTGTATTGAGGGGCAAACTTATCCATAAACTCCCGGCTGACAGGATACTTGTTCATATCCGCCAATCTACCTTCCACCGACTTCTCCACTACTTTCCCATCTTTCTTTGTTACGGTCAGGGTCACATCCGAAACTACATTGGCATTGTTTGCCGGGTCAATGACCAGCACACTGTCTCCTGCCACATTCTGCACCTTTACACATTCCCTAGTATGGTCGTGCCCCATCAGCACCACATCAAAGCCCGGAACCCGTTTGGCTACATCCATAGAGGCATCTTCCACCACCTGTCCCAACACGTTGCCCGACTTTCCGGCATGAAACAATCCCACAATGACATCAGGATTCTCTTTTTCCTTTATAATCTTCACCCATTTGCGTGCGCAGGGCTCCATTTCCTCAAAATGCAGACCACTCCATAATTTCTCCGGCAACCATGAAGGAATGGCCGGAGTAATCATACCCAGAACCGCTATCCTCACTCCGTCGCGCTCCAACACCTCGTAGGGTTTCAGATAAGGTTTTCCAGTGGCATTGTCTATTATATTAGCCCCCAGTACCGGAAAATCGCACTGTTTTATCCAACGGTCGTACACCGCATGCCCAGTCTCTACATCATGGTTACCCATATTACCTACCACATATCCCATATAATTCATCATATCCGCCGCAACATGAGTAGACACGGTATCCATGAAATTATAATAGTAAGCTGTAGGCTGACCTTGCAGGATATCCCCATTATCCATCAACAGGCAATTATCCCCATATTTCTCACGCTGTTCTTTCACAAAGGAATGAACACGGGCAAGACTTCCACTCCATTCTTTCCGTTCGATAAAGTTATACGGAAAGAAATTCCCGTGCACATCACTGGTTTCTATAATCTTGATAACCACTTCTTCCTGATTATTGGATGCAGACAACTGCATACCTGCCCACAACAGCAGGGCACTGATACATATTCTATATTTCATTTCTCTATTCTTTATTCTTTTTTAGTCAAAGGATGCGTGAATACAAACCGGGCGCCTTCGGTATAATCCTTGTCCACCCATATCTTACCTCCCAGATTCTCGATTATCAGCCTGCTAATGGCCAATCCCAGCCCCGTACCTTGGGAATATTCATTCAATTTCTCGAAACGTTCAAATACCTTTTCACTCTTATCGGGCGGAATACCGCAACCGGTATCCGACACTGACAATTCCAACTGCTGATGCTGTTTGTCTATGGCAACCGTCAGTTTGATAGAACCGGACGGAGTAAATTTTGCGGCATTGGACAGCAAATTAATCAACACCTGCTTCAGACGCTGGGCATCCGTCTTGACAACCAGCGAAGGCACAGGAGTTTCAAACAGAAACAAAGCACTGGTCTTGCGTCCATACTCCACTGTAGACAAAGCCGTCTGACACAACTCTACCACATCACATTCTTCCCATACGAATTTTATCCTTCCGGATTCCATGCGCGAGATGTCCAGAATATCATTTATGAGGTGCAACAACAAATCGGAATTCTTCTGAATGATATCACAATACTGCTCTTTCTCGGCAGGAGAGGAATCATCACTGACCAACACGCTGGAAAATCCCACAATGGCATTCAAGGGAGTGCGTATTTCGTGACTCATATTGGCCAGAAAAGCCGTCTTCAACCTGTTGGATTCCTCCGCTTTCTCCTTGGCTACCAGCAGTTCCTCGCCGGATACTTCCAGATTATGTTTCAAGTGGTTGATACGGATAATATAATATATGGCTATCAAGAAACAGGCTATCAGGAACATGAACGCCGAAACAACCCCTATGACCCAATATTTATACTGCTCATAAAACGAAGGAGTCTTGTTCACCAACACCGCTCCCTGAGGAAGATTCAATGAATCCAATTTGAATTCATGCAAACGCTTTATATCAAAAGTATAGTTTCCGGGAATAGTCAACAAGTCCACCCCTTCTCTATCCCCTTTATCCAAAAAATCATAAGTAACCGCGCCTATATTCTTTCCTACCGCATGGTACTCGGGAGTATATCCTCCCAATGCCCAATGTCCCAGCCCCACAGATGCAATAGTAAACACAGGCAGGGTGGGATTCGCATCGCGCAGCATATAAGTCGTATTACCAATAACATAACTCTCCGTACAGTCTACACGCCATGTTCCCAATAACACACACGTATTTTGAGGCAACCTGCGCATCCTTTCACTCACTTCCATAAAGGTTTCTGTACGGCCGTCCAGCCAAATTGTTTCTAAATCGGGGTACTTCTTCATCTCCTTTTTAACCAAGGCTTGCATAGACAACCCGCCATAGGTATTATCCGATATAAATGCCACACGGCGCATATCAGGATAAAAACGACGCATCAGCTTTATGTTTTTATCGACATCATATTCATATACATAACCGGCAACAATATTATAATCACTGAAATCCGTATAAATATTCTTACTTTCAGGTTCCCATACCCGCGTGTCGATACTATCATCGGGCAATACCAGTCCGTTGACACTGACCATGCCACAGATAGACGGAGTCTTTTTAGCTATCTCTGTGTCTTGTGAGATATAAGCCGACCATGCCTCCTGCCCCAACAATATAACCAGTGACGGACGGTTTTTCCCCTTATACTTACCAAGGATGGAGGCCATACGCGATTTCCACAGATAGGCCTCGGACAAATTCTTGCAGTTCATACTCTCTATGATCGGAGTATACTTGCCGCCACGCTGTCTGTATTCATCCATAAAAGCAGACAGGTTGTCAGAAATACTACGCGTTTCGGGATTATAAGAAGTGACAATAAGGATAGGCCCTTCCGAGGTCGTTTCCGCCTTCACAGGACACAGAGCAACCACAGGAAGCAGCAGGACTAATAGCATAAAAAACCTGAATATGATTGCCAATCCCCTCATTTCCTTTAGAATAATTTCTAAAAATTCGCTGCAAAGATAATAAAATAAAAACAGAACACAACCAATTGGCATGTATTTTGTTTCTCTTAAAGCAGATGAAATTTAACAAATATATAATATGGCTTACATAGACTATTACAAAGTATTGGGAGTGGACAAAAGCGCCACCCAAGATGATATCAAGAAGGCTTTCCGTAAGCTGGCCCGCAAATACCATCCTGACTTGAATCCGAATGATCCTGGAGCCAAAGATAAGTTTCAGGAGATAAATGAAGCCAACGAAGTACTGAGTGACCCGGAAAAACGTAAGAAATACGACGAATACGGGGAACACTGGAAACATGCCGACGAATTTGAAAAACAAAAGCAACAATATGGAGGTGCTGGTGGATTCGGAGGGTTTGGCGGAGCCGGAAGCGGATTCGGTACGGACGGTAACGGCAGTTACTGGTATTCCGGCAATGGAGGAGAAGAATTCACCGGTGCACATTTCGGTGGCAGCGCAGGTGGTTTCTCTGATTTCTTTGAAGAACTGTTCGGGCATCGTGGCGGTGCAAACGGCGGACGAAGCGCCGGATTCCGTGGACAGGACTATAATGCTGAATTACAACTTTCATTGCGTGAAGCCGCCGAAACACACAAACAAGTGCTTAATGTAAACGGAAAGAACATACGTATCACTGTTCCGGCAGGTATAGCCAACGGACAGACTATCAAATTGCGTGGTCATGGTGCACCGGGGGTAAACGGTGGTCCTGCAGGCGATCTGTACATCACCTTTGTCATTCCAGACGATCCTGTATTCAAACGTCTGGGAAATGATTTATATATCCATGCTCCGCTTAGCCTCTACACCGCCGTACTGGGTGGTGAAGAAACCGTGGACACACTGAACGGCAAGGTAAAACTGAAAGTAAAACCTGAAACCCAGAACGGAACCAAAGTCCGTTTGAAAGGCAAAGGCTTTCCTGTTTACAAGGAAGAAGGCAAATTTGGCGATCTGATAGTAACTTATAATGTCACCATTCCTAGCAACCTGACCGAACATCAGAAAGAGCTGTTCCGCCAATTAAAAGATAGTAGCAATTAAAAAAAGAGAAGGATTATGCAGACCGATTTAATTATTATCAACGATTTTTGCGACCGTTGCCATGTGGACCCGTCGTTCATTATGGAACTGGAAGAAGACGGACTGATCGAAGTCCGGGTGATTGACGAGGAACGCTACCTCCCCACATCCCAACTAGCGGAACTGGAGCGTTACACGCATTTATATTATGACTTGTCCATCAATATTGCAGGAATCGACGCCATTCACCACATGCTGGAACGTATAGAACTTCTGCAACAGGAAGTGCGTTCATTAAGAAACGAACTGGAATTCTACCGCTAAAATCCGTGTCCGGAGAGGGAAAGCGAAAACTGCACCCACTTCTCTTTCCGGCACTGTTCATTTACTTTTATATTTCTGTTTTTACCGTTGTTTCTATACGATAAGCAGGAGTGCCGAACCGATCATCACCGATTCTCTTCTCATTATTATATATACCAAGAAAAAGTAATGGGCTGTTCCGCTCTTTCTTCGTTTTTCCATTTATTTTCTTACTTTTTTCCGCTTTATTATCCTACGTTTAACCTAAAATCACTATCTTTGTAGACTTAAAAGCAGCCGGCCGGTCTGCCGCTGACGCCGTAAGGCGAAAGAGGAAAGTCCGGGCAACGCAGAGCATCCTACTTCCTAACAGAAAGCCATCTGCGAAGGTGGAGTAACGTAGAAGAAAACAACCGCCACAATTCCTACGGGAAACGGGGTAAGGGTGAGAAGGTGGGGTAAGAGCCTACCAGCCGCATGGTGACATGACGGGCTGTACGTCTTAGGAGTTGTAAGGTCATGTAAACCGACATTATGAGGGTTGCTCGCCCCACGTCGGAGGGTAGACCGCTAGAGCCTGTTGGTGACAACAGGCGTAGATAAATGGCAGGCACTTCGCCGCAAGGCGAAGAACAGAACCCGGCTTACAGGCCGGCTGCTTTTTTTTCATATATCCTAATGAAGAGCTTATGAGTACCATGAACAAGGAAAAACTGAAAGGTCTGCAATCGTTTCTCAAAGATGATATATGGCGGGTGACAGAAGACGAGGTTAGCAAATCCCGAGGAATACTCTATAATGCAATAAAAATCGCTACTCTTTCTGTTCGTGAATTCACTCAGGGACGTATTTTGAATAAAGCATCCGCACTGACATACAGCACCCTGCTTTCTATTATTCCCATTCTGGCCATTTTATTCGCCATCGCACGCGGTTTCGGCTTCTCCAACCTGCTGGAAACCCAATTCCGTAGCGGTCTTGAAGGACAGAGTGCGGCTGCCGAAACCATTCTTGGCCTGATTGACTCCTATCTGGTGCACGCCAAAAGCGGAATTTTTATCGGAGTGGGTCTGGTGATGTTGTTCTGGACCATTCTGAGCCTGACCTATAACATAGAACGTACCTTCAATTATATATGGCAAGTGAAGAAGCCCCGTACACTGTATCGCAAAATGACGGATTATTTCTCCATCCTGCTCTTACTGCCCCTACTTATCGTACTTTCCAGCGGTCTTACCATCTTTATGTCCACCATGGTGAAAAACATGGAGGACTTCGTATTACTGGCACCCCTGATGAAATTTCTGGTACGCCTGATCCCTTTCATCCTGACTTGGGCCATGTTTACGGGACTGTTCGTCTTTATGCCCAATACTAAAGTGAAACTGAAGTATGCCATCATTCCGGGTATCATCGCAGGCACAGCCTTTCAGGCTTTTCAATACTTGTATATCGGCAGTCAGATATGGGTATCAAGGTACAATGCAATCTATGGTAGCTTCGCCGCCATTCCTATGTTCTTGTTATGGGCGCAAATTTCATGGGGAATCTGCCTGTATGGCGCAGAACTTTGCTATGTGGCACAGAATCTTCGCAACTACAGTTTCAGCAAAGAAACGGCAAATATCAGCCGCCGTTATCACGACTTTCTGTGTATCCTCATCATGTCTCTGATATGCAAGCGCTTTGAGACGGAAGAGGCTCCTTATACCGCCGAGACACTCAGCGACGAACATAAAATCCCGATAAGGCTCACCAAGAAAATCCTGTATGAACTACAGGACATGCACATGATTTATGAAACTGCTATGGACGGTGACGATGAAAGCATAGGCTATTTGCCGTCAGTAGATATCAACCGGATGAACGTGGCTATGCTGCTGAACAGACTGGACATAGCCGGAACGGAAGCCTTCAAAATAGACAAAAAGCGATACAGCAGTTCTTGGGAGGCGCTGGCAAATGCCCGTGAAGAATATTATAAAAGCACCAGCAAGATATTGCTGAAAGATTTATAATTCTGATATTCGATTTTACCACAGATTGCACAGATTCTTTTTTGCTCAAAAGCCGATGCGGATAATTCCGGATTTCCACAAAGAAGTTTCTTTCATCTTCAACAATCATCTGTGCAACCTGCGGTAAAAGAATCAGGAGAACTGCATCATGCGGCTTAAATATTTGCCGATGATATCAAACTCTATATTCACAATGCTTCCCACTTTAAAAGTATGGAAATTGGTATGTTCGTAAGTATAAGGAATGATGGCAACCTGAAAAGTATCCTCCGTAGGGTTACAAACGGTCAGACTCACACCATTCACCGTAACCGAGCCTTTGTCCACCGTGATGTAGCCGCGCTTTGCCATTTCCTTGTCAAACGCATATCTGAAAGTAAAATACCAGCTTCCTTCAGCATCCTTTATATCCATACATTCGGCAGTCTGATCCACATGTCCTTGCACAATATGACCGTCCAGCCGCCCGTTCATCATCATGCTGCGTTCCACATTCACTTTATCTCCCACTTTCAGCAAGCCGATGTTGGAACGCTCTATCGTTTCTTTCATGGCGGTAACCGTGTACGTTCCATCCTGTAAACTGACTACAGTCAGGCACACGCCGTTATGAGAGATACTTTGGTCTATTTTCAGTTCGTCCACAAACGAACATTTCAAGGTGAGGTGCAGATTTTCCTGCTCCTTTACAATACGCACCACCTCCGCATATTCTTCTACAATCCCTGAGAACATAAGTTTTAGTCTTTAATTAAGTTTCGAGAACAAAGATAGAACAAAAAACACAAATATTCGAAACTTACCGACGGTTAATGACAAATGACCGGCAATTCGTCGCTAACCTGCCTTTTTTACATATTCAGAACAAAAACAGAGTGCCCAATTCTTTTTTATTATATATTTGCACTTTATACTTTGCAAACTTATTAAAAACAAACCATGGACAGCACAAAGATTGTTGGTGAAAAAATAAAATCACTACGTGAAACAAAAGAAATCAGTGTGGCCGAACTGGCCGTACGCTCTGGCCTTGCCGAAGAACAAATAGAACGAATAGAGAATAATGTAGATCTTCCTTCATTGGCTCCCCTCATCAAGATAGCCCGCGCGTTAGGGGTACGTCTGGGCACTTTTCTGGACGACCAGGAAGAACAAGGAGCAGTAATCTGCCGGAAACAAGAGAGTGAGGATACCATCAGTTTCTCGAACAATGCAATGGACCTGCGTACACATATGCGCTACCACTCACTGTCAAAATCAAAAGCGGACAGGCATATGGAACCATTCATCGTAGACGTGGAACCGACGGAGGAAAGCCACTTCTCACTCTCCTCGCATGAAGGTGAAGAGTTTATCTATGTCATGGAAGGCGCCGTCGAAGTATGCCATGGTAAAAAATGCCATCTGATTAAAGCCGGAGACAGTATTTATTATGATTCTATCGTTCCGCACCACGTACACGGATATCAAGGACAAGCCGCCAAAATATTGGCTGTTATCTATACTCCTATTTGATTTATGATGGAATTAAGCACGAGAACCTTGGGTGACTGGCTTGAACATTGGGCCCTCACCACTCCCGATAAAGAATATATCGTATATTCCGACCGCAATCTGCGCTTCACCTGGAAACAATTTAACGAGCGTGTAGACCACATGGCCAAAGGACTGCTCGCCATCGGCGTGAAACGGGGAACCCATGTAGGAATCTGGGCGGGTAATGTGCCCGACTGGCTGACCTTTCTGTACGCTTGCGCCAAAATCGGCGCCGTGGCCGTAACAGTAAATACCAACTACAAACAGGCAGAACTGGAATACCTCTGCCAGAATTCGGATATGCACACGCTGTGTATCGTAAACGGAGACCGTGGCAATGACGACTATGTAAATATGGTCTACGCCATGCTGCCCGAACTAAAGACCAGCCAGCGCGGATATCTGAAGAGCAAACGCTTCCCCTGCATGAAGAACGTGATTTACATCGGCCCCGAAAAATACCGGGGTATGTACAACACCGCCGAAATTCTGCTTCTGGGATGCAACATAGACGATGACGAGCTGCTGGAAGCGAAAGCGAAGGTGAACTGCCACGACACGGTGAACATGCAGTACACTTCGGGCACGACCGGTTTCCCCAAAGGAGTCATGCTCACCCATTACAACATCAGCAACAACGGTTTCCTGACTGGCGAGCACATGAAATTCACTTCCGATGACAAACTATGTGTCTGTGTACCCCTGTTCCATTGCTTCGGAGTGGTATTAGCCACCATGAACTGCCTTACACACGGATGCACGCAGGTGATGGTGGAACGTTTTGACCCGCTGCTGGTACTTGCCTCCGTCCACAAGGAACGCTGCACGGCCTTGTACGGGGTTCCTACCATGTTCATTGCCGAGCTGAACCATCCCATGTTTGATATGTTCGATATGTCCAGTCTGCGCACCGGCATTATGGCAGGCTCACTCTGTCCGGTGGAACTGATGAAACGTGTGGAAGAGAAAATGTTTATGAAGGTCACCAGTGTATACGGGCTTACAGAAGCTTCTCCCGGCATGACAGCCTCCCGCATCGACGATTCGTTTGATGTACGCTGCAACACGGTGGGCCGTGATTTCGAGTTTACGGAAGTAAAAGTGATCGATCCGGAAACTGGCGAGGAATGTCCCATAGGCGTACAAGGCGAGATGTGCAACAAAGGGTATAACACCATGAAGGGGTATTACAAAAACCCCGAAGCAACCGCTGAAGTGATAGACCGGAACGGCTTTCTCCACTCAGGAGATCTGGGAGTGAAAGACGAAGAAGGTAATTATCGTATCACAGGACGGATAAAAGACATGATTATCCGTGGCGGAGAGAATATCTATCCACGGGAAATAGAAGAGTTCCTGTATCAGATGGAAGGAATAAAAGATGTACAGGTAGCCGGTATCCCCTCCAAGAAATACGGAGAAGCGGTAGGCGCATTCATTATCTTGCACGAAGGGGTGGAAATGAACGAATTTGATATACGTGACTTTTGCGACGGCAAGATAGCCCGTTACAAAATTCCTAAATATATCTTCTTTGTTGATGAGTTCCCCATGACGGGCAGCGGAAAGATACAGAAATTCAAGTTAAAGGATGTGGGATTGGAGTTATGCCGGAAGCAAGGCATCGAGATTATTTAATTCAGCCTGCCTCTTGCATTAAAAATGCAGAATTAAGTTACACAGTCACGGAGAGGAATACATTGCACGGATTCTTCTCTGTGGTTCTGTATCGGATATCGGAACCGGACAGCAGATGTACTCCTCACGTTACTCCATAAAAAAAGGAGCAACGCCTTGCTCCAACCTTTTGTTAACCTTAAATCTAATACTATGAAAAACACACATGCAAATATACACACTTTCCTGCTATCTGCAAATTTAAGGAAGCGTTAAGAAGAAATTATAGTATTGTTTAATAAAAGCAACAACTCCTTTAACATTTCAAGTTAAAGTGAATGGTTCCTTTTAACAAAACAAAAAGGCTGTCCCGTAAGGAACAACCTTTCTATATTTTTTATAGTAGACGCTTCTACTTCAGATGCAACTACTTCTCTCAAGCCGATTGCAATCTTCAACCTTTAATCTAATACTATGAAAAACACATTTATATAACACGGCGGCAACAAGAATTGTTCAACCGCAAGTCATTAATAAATGTTTAAATCCCTAACTATACCTTTTCTTCCTTTGGCAAGACCGAATGCCAAGGAATTCCGCCTACAGTAGAAAGGTCCTTGCCAGACTCTATCAAACCACTGATTACATAATCTCTGGCAGTAGGATTCTGGAACGGATACAATCCAAACTCGGGAAGAACAGAAACAAAATGTTCCATGATTTCCGCCTGGATAGATTCATAACTAGGCCAGTTCTTATTGGACGAGAAACAATAAATTTGTACGGGCAGACCATTCTCCGTAGGAGCCAACGTGCGCACCATCAGCAACAGGTCCTTACTGATAAAAGGATGGCGCTTCAGATAGAGAGTCATATAAGCACGAAGCAGCCCTACATTCGTATCGATGGTTCCATTTACCAATCCGGCCGGATTGTCAGTATTCGCTACTTTTCCTTCAGCCGCCTGTTTCTGCTTTTCTGTGATAAAGTCGGCCAAATCAGCATCAAACTTCTTCATTTTCTCCAAAAATTCAGGAGTACAGGGTTGTATGTAATCCAGTTTCAATGCATACTCGCGCATAATACGCCGCCCGCCCGATTCAGTCATCCCACGCCAATTGATAAATGAACCGGAGACTAATGAATAAGGAGGTATAGTGACAATAGTATTATCGAAATTCTGAACCTTCACAATGTTCAGAGTGATATCCATCACCACCCCATTCACATTATTCTGCGGCATCTCAATCCAATCGCCGATATGCACCATATCATTCTCGGAAAGCAGTACCCCCGCCACAAAGCCAAGGATGGTATCTTTGAAAATCAACATCAGTACGGCAGCAAAAGCACCCAGTCCGGTAATCAGGTTGAGAGGCGACTTATTAATCAATATGGAAATGATGACAATGATGGCAACACACGAAAAAATCACTTGAAAGATCTGTATGAAACCTTTCATCGGACGATTCTGTAACTGCTCCTTGTTCATCAGCACATTACCTACCGAGTTTAACACGGCATTGACCGAAAACAACAAAGCGATAAAGAAATAAATCCAAGTGATTTTTTCACTGACAGTAAACCAAGTAGAACGATAATCGAACACAAACGGCAACAAAGCGGATATAATAAGCGGCGGAATGACCGCAGACATTTTCCGCAAGGCATTGTATTCTATCAGCGAACTTAAAAAACTGATATTTTTATATTTCAACACCTTCCGTGTGAAACGCACAGATAAATAATGAAAAACAGCTCCTACAGCAAAAGCAATAACCACAATCAGGATCAAGAAAATAATC
The DNA here is from genome assembly GCF_040911965.1 of Phocaeicola sp. RTP21359st1_B8_RTP21360_211022. NCBI lineage: Bacteria > Pseudomonadati > Bacteroidota > Bacteroidia > Bacteroidales > Bacteroidaceae > Phocaeicola > Phocaeicola sp. RTP21359st1_B8_RTP21360_211022. The sequence goes on along the minus strand of NZ_JBDFXP010000013.1, from coordinate 102,851 downwards.
TCATCCAGTTCATTCAACCTATCGCGCGGGATGCCTATCCATGATAGAAAACTCTTAATCCAAGTCAATAAAATTCGGGCAAATTCGTTTGTACTCATAATTATCGTCTTTTTACTTATAGAACCATCTATAAAAACATTTGTTTAGCTGAGGGATGAAAAATCCTCCCCCAGCCTGTCCGGAAACGGTTTCCTGCTTTCCTTTTACTCTGTCATTCCAGCGTAACAAGAATCTTTCAAGGAATCGGCGAAGTAAACCAAGAAGTCAAACAAATCTATTTATCGAATATACCATCTTTCGCACTGGCTGTAGACGGCACCCCAACATAACCTCCCAATTACAATTAGAAACCCCAATTGTCTTCGTATTCGAGAAACCAAGACCTATCCCTGCTTTATCCACATCCACGTTATCAAAAGTCACGTTATAAATAGGCTTCTCCTCTGTGCCTTGAAGCACCAATGCAGCTACATTCACCTTTTTGCATTTCAAATCCTTTACATAAATATCATGCACCTCAGTAAAATAATGGTTATCCATCCCCTCGCCTGCATACATGGAAGTTACGCGTACAAAAAGGGTTAACATGACTTTTTAACCGGTTCAATCTTTCCGCTGCCATGAAGCCCAAAGGGCGGAGAAACTGAGAAAAAGTAATAGCCCGCCAGCGGAATTAAACAACAATGTATTGCATCTGTTCCTGTTGCATAAACCTTTTCTCTTTCCAGATTAAACCTTTTTATACGGATGTATTCTATCTCCATAGCCTTTGGAGTTATCTCCATAAGCTTTGGAGTTATCTCCCAAGGCTATGGAGTTAACTCCAAAGGCTTGCGGAGATAGAACAAACAGGAAGAAAACCCTTAACTATCCAACGGGAAAGGTTTATAGATATGGACAAGATCTTTTCCATAGCCCCGCTTATAGATAAATCCTTTTTAAATATTTCCATAAAAAAAGCTGTACCCTCAGAAGATACAGCTTTTTTTATGTGATTCAAGTAACGTTTATTAATCGCTTGATTATTAATTGCTTGTATAATTGTATAGCCTACAATATGCCTACATTTCTTATCTATTACAGGTTATTTCTTACTTAATAAGACTTGTATTAGACGTTCCTTCTCCTCAATTATCCTTTCTAAATCAGCTATTTTTGCATCCTTATCAAGTTCATTTGATTTTATTCCAGGTATGGGAATATTATCAAAGAATACACCTACAGGAACTTCCAGAACCTTTGCTATTGCCTCAATGGTTTTTGTATTCGTTGTTCCATTCCTGACAATAGCCTGTATGCTACTATCTTCTTTTCCTATACGTGATGCAAGTTCTCGTATAGTGATTTTCTTTAACTCACATAATTCTCTTATTAACAAGAAATTAGCCATATTATATCTTTGTTATAACTTTTATTAACGTAATTCTTATTCACTTGTGGTGAAAATAATTATACCTTTGCTATGTAAAGTTAATAATAATGAGTATATTTATCACAAAGGTATGACGAAAAAAAAATTAAAAAGGAATGATGACGGCGAGAAACTAAGAATGTACCTTTTGAATTTGCCGGTAAAAGAATCTTCTGAAATGTCCCTTAAATTGGCAGAAGCATGTAAAGTGCCATTACATACCTTTCGTAATTGGCGGGGTAGTCGTTGTCGTATTCCCGAACTTGCCAAGGATAAGATCGAGGAAGTCACAGGCGTAAAAATCTTCCATAGTGAAAACCAATAAATAAAAGAAAAATGAAATCAAAGAAATTAGAAATTGAAATTCCGGAAGGTAAAACAGCTGTCTGGAGAAATGGAATCTTAACTCTTATTGATGAACCAGAAAAAGACGTAAGAAAACGTATTAAGACGTTTGAGGACGCCTGCCGTGAAATTGGCATCGATGCAGAAGCATGGAACCGAGATAAAATATCCCTCGGTCTTGAACCTGACGTTCTGGCTTTCCTGAAACTCCGTATCATTGTCAAGGCTTTAAATGAAGGCTGGGAACCTCAATTTACAGAGGATGAATGCCGTTATTATCCTTGGTTTATTCTTTATACAAGGGAAGAATACAACAAGTTAGACGAGGAAGAAAAGTCTCGTGTGGTGTATCGGTCGGTCAACTACGCGGGCGCGTTGGGCGGTGTTTCGTGTGCGGTCGCGAATGTCGATTCATCGGGCACGTTTGCGTACATCGGCGTTCGGCTTGCCTTCAAAACGTCGGAACTGGCAACGTATTGCGGTCGACAATTCCTTGATATTTGGGCGGACTTTGTTTTTCTTCCGGAAGAGAAAAGTGAATAAATAACCGGGGCGGTTTTTGCCGCTCCATATAATAACCGCCGGAGTGTGGAGATAACCCCGAAGGGCGAAAGCGGGCGTTATTGGTAGTTCGATGCTATCCTCCGGCACAGCTATAAACAACAATGAGCAAAATTTACATAGTAACTAAAAGGGAATCCGGAAAATACGAAGAAGACGGCGTTTGGTTTTCTATCCTTGCCGCATTTGATACGAGAAATAAAGCAGAAGAATATTTAAAGAAATATGAAAAAACAGCTCCTAAAGAAGCTTACTACACTTTCTATCGAATAGAATCTGTTCCGTTGTTTCTTTCTTCTCATAAAGTGAAAATAAACAGACCGAAACATACGACCTATCCTATTGGTGAATTGGTAAAATTAAAAATAAGTGGTGAAAAATAATTCAAATCAAGAACAGAAATGAGCAAAAAAATCTCCATAAAAGTAACTGAAGCACAACCGCTTCCTTGCCCTTATTGCAATGGTTTTTACGGTTATCAGTATAGTGATCTGTTTAGAATGAGTTACACGAGTGTGCATAATTCTGACGGTACATATTCCGGTGGGGAATATTCCGATGGAGTTTCCTTAAACAAGAGTAAAACAGCTTATTGTGTGAATTGTGGTACCAAACTACCTTTTACCCTAATACGTGAAGGTGAGGAACAAGTCGAATAATTAAAAATAAATAAGTAATGAAATCAACAATTACCACCCCCGATGAATTAACCACGCTACGAATAGAAGGCAGCAGTGGAACTTATAAAATATTCAGTAGTTTCCGCCCCATGGAATCCCCTGCGTTCGTGGATGCGGTAGACAGGAAGTATAATCTGGCGGAGATTAAGAATCTTTCCGGCGGAAAAGGTTATTTCCTGGTACATTTGAACAGGGAGCAGCAGGAAACCATACAGGAGGATTTAAACGCTATCCTTTGCGATAGTGTGCCGAGTCTTCTGTAAACTAAGACGATCTTAACGAAATGCCATGAAAGAAGACAGACGCCTAAGAAACCTACGTTATCAGATGCGGAAGAAAGGTTACCGGTTCGATACAAAGCACCTGGTGGCCATTATGCCTTCACATGACAAACGTTCCCTTCTCCAGGAAAGGAGATTAAGCAAATTCGGTTTTTCAATTCAGTATAACATGTTTGAACAATGAAAGATAAAAATTTAAAATACATCGCCCACGCTATTATCGTGGTTGCCTTTATGGGACTGATTGCCTTTGTCATTTATTATACGGGTAAAACCGCTTTTCTTTGGCTGTTATTATTCGTTTTCCTGTATCAACCTTGGACGGAGATGTGCCCGGGACGGAAAGAAGACAACGAAGAATAAGTAACCATGTAACTTTATAACGATGATAAAGGCAGAAGACATCTACAAAGTAACCAACAACGGGCTGGATATAATTCTACATTATTATCCGCAAGCCCGGGATTGTGTCGGAACCAACCGCCATTTCAAACGCCGGCCGTCAGAAGACGACGCGTCGGCCTGTATCAAGTTATTCGGAAAGGAAGGTTCCCAGCAGGTTTATAAGGTAACGGATTTCGGCGATACCGGAACGGCTCAAAGCCCCGTCGATATCTGCATGTATGAGGAAGGCCTCCGGTTTAACGAGGCTATCCTTAAACTTGCATCCATGTACAACGTAACCGATGAACTCAACCGTAACGTAAACAAGCCGGACATCCGTAAGGTTCCGGCCTCCCAGGATCAGAAAGACGGTACTAAACTTTTCGAGCTTGCCGATCATCTCACCCCGGATCAGTTACGCATACTCGGCCCCCGTGTCACCCAGGAGAACGCCGAGGCCCTGCACTGGTATTCGGCCAAATATATAGGGTATGTAAAAAATCGCGAGGTAACCTATAAATACGCGACTGCGACATACCCTATCTTTATGCGCGAATGTCTGGTAAAACCGGCCGAAGGCGACACGCCCGAAGTGAAGTTCTATAAAATATACGAGCCTTTGAATCCGGACAAGCAATGGCGTTTTTCCTACACTCCGGAAGGTGTCAAGCCGAAAGACTATATAAACGGCCTTTCCGAACTGAAAGCCTTATACCGGGAATTTAATTCCAGGGAGGAAGCCGCCTTTAAAAAGAATCCGGCCAATGCGGAAAAGCCCTATAAGGAGCAGAAGCTGCAGGAGGCGTTTATATGTTCCGGAGAGCGCGACGCCCTGTGCGTTAAATCGTTGGGCTTTTCCCCGATCTGGTTTAATTCGGAGACGTATAAACTTTCCGAACAGGATTACAAGGAGATCATGAAATACGTTGAAGTCCTGTATAACATACCCGATATCGACACGACGGGCAGGGTGAAGGGTACGGAACTTGCATTACGCTTTATTGATATCCACACGATCTGGCTACCGGCCTGGCTTACCACTTACCGGGACCAGCGGGGCAAACCGCGTAAGGACTTCCGGGACTTCATGGAATTAAGAAGCAAGAACGAAGATTTCCGTAACCTTATGACGCTTGCCATGCCCGCCAAATTCTGGTATTCCAAGTTTAACGAGAAATCCCGGCAATGGGATCACAATATAGACGCGGACTGCCTTCACTACTTTTTACGTCTTAACGGTTTCTATTCGCTTCATGATGAAAATTCCAGTTCAACGAAATACATCCGTATTACCGGCAATATCGTAAAACTGATAAAGGCAAAGGATATCCGGAAGTTTATCCGTGAGTGGGCCCAAGAGAGCTTTTTATCCCGCGATATAAGGAATCTTATTCTGAACAGCCCCAAACTGTCAGATACGGCCCTGGACAACTTGCAGGAGATCGAACTGGATTTTACCAATTATACCCATAATACGCAGATGTTCTTCTTTCCCGGTTGCAGCATGGAGGTAAGCGGTACCGGTATAAAGGAACATCCGGCCAACGGCAGCACATTGTCCCACTACGTTTGGGAAGAAAACGTCCTGAAACACAAAGTCCGTCTTATGGAAGACATGTTTACTATTTCCCGTAAAAAAGACATAGAGGGGAACGATGTGTTTGATATCCGGATCAATGCCGTACCGTCTAACTTTTTTGGTTATGTAATCAATTCGAGCCGCGTTTACTGGCGTAAGGAACTGGAATATAATTTCGATGACAAGAGCGTGGGGGAAGCGGAATCCTACCGGGAAAAACATAAATTCGATATCGAGGGGGAAGGCCTCACGGCGGAAGAAGTGGCCGAACAGAAAAGGAACCTTATCAACAAGATCTTTACTATCGGTTATATGTTGCACCGTTATAAATCCCCTTCGCGTGCCTGGGCACCGCAGGCCATGGATAACAAGATCGGTGAAGACGGTGAATGTAACGGGCGTTCGGGCAAATCATTCATGTTCAAAGCCCTTTCCTACTTTATGAAGACCGTCAAGCTTTCCGGCCGTAATCCCAAGTTAATGGATAACCCGCATGTGTTCGACCAGGTAAACCAGCATACCGACTTTATCCTGGTGGATGATTGCGACCGGTATCTTAATACGGGCCTGTTTTACGATATCATCACGTCAGATATGACCGTGAACCCGAAGAACAACCAGTCGTTTACTATACCTTTCGAGGAATCGGCCAAGCTGGGATTTACAACTAATTACGTTCCTATTGATTTTGATCCGTCTACGGAAGCCCGTTTGCTGTACCTGGTATTCTCCGACTACTACCACCAGCGTACGGAAGATAACGACTACCGGGAAACGCGTTCTATCCGGGACGATTTCGGTAAGGATTTGTTTTCCAAGACTTACAGCGAGAACGAGTGGAACGCCGATATAAATTTCTTCTTGCAGTGCTGCCGTTTTTACCTTTCCCTTTGCGAGGAATCTATAAAACTGCTTCCGCCCATGGAAAACATTATCAGGCGTAAATACAAGGCCGATATGGGCAATAACTTTGAGGATTGGGCGAACTCTTATTTCTCTCCGGACAGCGAACACCTGGACAGCTTTATCGTCCGTGAAAAGGCTTTTGCTGATTACAAAAGCTTTTCCGGTGTGAATAAAATCACGATGCAGCGTTTTACAAAGGCCCTCAAAGGCTTTGTGGCCCTTTGCCCTTACATTGACGAACTCAACCCGAAGGACCTTTGCAACTCCCAGGGGCGTATCGTACGCAAAGATAACGACGGCAAGGCCGCCGACATGATCTATCTGCGTTCATGCGGCACGGCGGAAACGGCTGCCGGTGGTGGAACGGAACCGGCCGATCCGACACTCATGTTTGTACCTGATGAACGACCGGATGAATGAATAACGCGCATTTGAAATTAAACAGCATGTCCGAGTTTACCGCGCTCTGGAACAGCGGCGAGAGGTTCCGAAAATTCGCCGAACAGGTCTACCGCTATCTGGAGCGTATGAAACCCGGTACCGTCCTGGCACTGGAACGCTATTCGGGCGAGCAGCTCGAATGGATCATCAAAACGGCCTGTGTTTTTATCCTGGAAGGCGACAACTACCTGGAGTATGAATTTAACGAAGACTATACGGCCGTCGTGCACCGCTATATACCCCCGGACGTAAAGAAATGGATTTTAAGCAGGTGCAAACATCGCGTATAAGACGGATCGGAGCCGGTATAAAATACGAAAAGAGGGACCAGATACGAATGTGTCGGTCCCTCTTTTCGTATGGAAACAGATGCGTCCCGCCCGGCTTCCCTCCCCATACCCCACCTCTATTTCATACAAAATTTTAGTAACCTTGTAACCTTTGTTTGCTTGAAAGAAAAAAGTCTGAAAATCAAATAAATAAATAGGAAATAAAGGTTACGAAGTTGCAGTTACAAAACGGTTACGAATTTTTCCGGTTTGTAACACCGGCCTTTTTATCTTCTACCGGTAAGCCCGGTTACAAACTGTTTTCCTGCCATTTTTTTGTAACGGAAATTAGTAACGTTACTAAGTTGCTAAGATACAGGATTTTACCTTTGTCGGTTGCCCGGTTACGAAATTACAAAAATTTAGTACCGAATTATATCAGCACAGCCTGGCAGAGAAAATGTCGGGTGTGTGGTGGCTGGAAAAGGCATATTATAATTATTCTCCCGGAGTATATTTATCAAAATGACGGCTGAAAGCCTACATTTTCCCGTAAATGGCAGACCAACAGCCGATAAAGGAATATCTTTGCCTTTAAAAAGGAATGTTATTGCTATGATTACCACCCGAATACAGATCGAATCCTACCTGGCCGAGTATGTCCGGGGCAAATATTACGACGAAACGGTCGGTACCGTCCGTTTTCCTTCTTCGTCCGATATCTATGTGACCGTTTACGATCTCATGGAGAAACGGCCGGTAAATTGTCCGGCTGACCGCGGCAACCTGGAGTTTATGCTGCCTGACCGCCGGGAGGCCAATTTTGCCGGCGGCAAGTCTCCGGAACAGTTCAATTACATTTCCGTACGCGGTACCGCCATTCTTGAAAAGCGTCTGCGTGCCCTGATGTGGGCCGAGCTGCACGAACTCATGGACGAAAACAAGCACCTGCACGGAATCGAGTTTAAGGAAACCGTTTTTACCTTCCTGAAAAAGTATGATATCTCTTCCATTCAGGAAGACGGACTGCTGAAAAACTACCAGCGGTGGCGGGACAGTTTCAGGCGCAAGAAGAAAAGGGCCTATAACCGAAAAAAAGTGTAAAAAAGCAAGTTATTTTTTACCTACCAACTGTATCTGTTTGTCCTTTTTTGTCCGGTTTTTGGCTGAAAAACGTCCGAAAAATGCTGAATGTTTGATTATCAATACTTTATATCTGTAATTATGTCAAGAAAGTTAATATCCGCCGCCCATAGCCTGCAACTGGTTCCCGTTTACAACATTATCCATTTTGGCGTCGTGCGTTCGAAAGTCGTTATCCGCTCTATCGGAAAACCTGATATTCTTATGATCGTACCGGGAACCTTAAAACCGGGTGACAGCAAAAATGAAGACGTCTATACTAAAAAACATACCTTCAAGCTTGCCGACGTGTCGCAAAATAAGACGCTTTACCTGGAAAATCTGAAAGCGACGCCTTTTGTCGCCCTCTATACTGACGAAACGGGTAACACCCGTGTTTCCGGTTCTCCCGATTACCCGCTTACCTTTTCTTTTGAGATCGGCGGGGGCCTGTATAACTGCACCCTGTCCGGTACGGGTCCGGGCGTTGATGCGTTCCTGTAGGTTCCTTTCAGTCCTTCTCTACCTATGATATAGGCGTTTTCTTTGTCGTAAAAAAGAGAACGTGGACAAAATACAGGAGATTTTTACAGCACCTTGGGCAATCGCTGATAATGATTATTACCGGTTGCTTTCCTTACTTGTGCCGTGTGTTGCAGCCGGCAACCTGGATGCGATCGAAAAACGGCTCGACAATAATAAAATAACCGCCTACGCTACTACGCCTTACCTTGCCAACCGGTGGGAACTGGATGATGACACCCTGCCGGCTGACAGCGTGGCCGTCATTATCCTGGAAGGCACCTTGTATTCCTGGGAGACTTACCGCCTGGAAAAGCAGCTCCGTGATATTTCCGATAATCCTAAGATTTGCGGCGCGGTCCTGTGGATCAACGGTCCAGGCGGTATGGTCGCACATGTGGACCTGGCGGCTAAAATGATTGCCGAATCTTCCAAACCTATAGCCACCTACGTGGCCGGTACCATGGGTAGTGCCCATTTCTGGCTGGGCACCGCCGCCGGTAGAACCTTTATCGCTTCCCCTATGTGTGAAGTCGGTTCCGTCGGTATCATGCTTACTTACCAATCCTTTAAGGAATATTTCAGGAAACAGGGCATTGATTACCGGGAAATCTATCCGGATAGTGCCGATCTGAAAAACTATGAAACCCGCGTGATTGAAAAGGAGAACAACGAAGAGCCTATAAAGCAGCGTCTGGCCGTCATGCACCGTATTTTCTGCGATGCGATCAGTCGGAATCTGGGTATTGCCTATGATCCGGAACTTCCCCTTTTCCGGGGACAGATATTCACTGGCGACGTGGCCGTGGCAAACGGCTATATCGACCAGTTCGGTACGCTGGAAGACGCGGTAAAGTGGGTACTGGCACAGGCCACCGTCAGAAAAGTAAACGAGATGTATAACATATAGTATTAACTTTAAAATTTTGTATATATGAAATTGGATTTTAAGAGTTTATCCGCTGTCATTCTGGGTGTGTTGGGCCTGTCGGAATGGAGCAAGGTAGAGGATAAGAACTCTATCACGGCCGAGGAAATGGCTAAACTGAAAAATTACGGTTTTTCTGATAAGTTCCTCACGGCGTTTAAAGCGTCCCTCGAGAACGACTTCCAAGACGAAGCCGGAACCGGGAATGAGGGAGAGGGAAACGAAGAACCTACCACTACCGCTTTTCTTCGCGGTTTGTTGGGTGATACTGCGGCCCGTCTGGCACAGGCACAGGAACAGCTTGAAGCTTTGCAGACGCAACAGCGTGACGAAAACCGGAACAACACCTCGCTGATTGCCAAGAAGGATGCCGAGATAACGAAGCTATCCGGTATTATCGCCCAACTTTCAGCCGCTGCGGAAGATGATCCGGGCAAAGGGAAGCAGCACAACGCCCAGGCGGACGGTAAAGGGGCTTTCAATCTCCGGGATGAAAAACAGCTGGGGGGCTTGCAGGGTGAAATGTTCTCGCTGGACCGCCCGTATAACCTTCGCGCCAAAGCTGCGTTAATGGAGGCTGCCGGTTTTGAAATGATCGCTCTTCCGAAAGCCAGTTCCCTTGACTACAGCCGTTTGAAGGAAGACCTCGGAGCTTTTTACCGTATTCCCTGGCAACAGCGTTTGCAGTCTTTTTTAATGGAACTTCCTTCCATTGAAAGTATTTTCCCGCTTGAATCCGGTTATCAGGATTTGGCTACGCTGGTTAATATCTGGCTGGGTGAGTTCTCACAGGCCGGCAATGAGGAATCCGACTTCGATAAGGTGACTAAAGGTTCCTACGAATTCGACGATGAAACCTTGCGCATGTTCAACGTGATGTTTGCACACCGTTTCAAAAATTTAAAAGCCCTGGAGAAAACCTGGATCGGCACTTTGAACAAGGAAGGTTCAAACCCTATCAAATGGTCTTTTATCGAGTACATCCTGGCCGAAACCGCCAAGAAGTTGCATAACGAGCGCGAACAACGCCGTATTAACGGAATCCGTAAGGACCCGAATCTGAACGAACCGGGCAAAGCACTTGCTGCAGCTGACGGTCTGTATGAGTTCCTGAACAAGAAGGTGAACGGACATACCGATATCAATAACGGAAAGTTCGTTTACCAGATCAAGCCGTTCGAGCTGGGAGAACTTACCGAAGCAAACATCGGTGAAAAGGTGTACAAGGGTACTTCCATGATCCCGGCGGTTCTTCGTGACAGCGGTAACCTGGCACTTTATATGCCTTCGCACTTTATTGTATTGTATCATAAATACAATGAACTGCATTACGGGCAGAACCAGGATTACAAGGCTAATATCATGTATGTGAAGGAATATCCGGCGGTGAAGATTATCCCGGTTCCCAATGCTGACAACCACCACCGTATCTTCTGGACGTTTGAAGGCAACATTAAAACCTACGAGGACAAACCGGGTGAAATGACGGCTTTCAACCTGGAACAGGAAGACTGGAGCCTGAAAGTATGGAGTAACTGGCGTGAAAGTATCTGGGCTATTGCCGTGGGCTTCAAGTACACCAAGAAAGAAGATATGGACTATACGCGCCAGATGATCTTCTGTAATGAGTATGACCGCCCGGCGTCTTACTTTGTGGATGCTGACAAGGACAAGAACCCGTCGGCCAAGCTTCATACCTCCATTGTTACCGTAGCCAATACAGCCGAATTTGCTATTACCGATATTGAAGATGCGCCGGTAGGTACGGTTATTTCCCTGAAATGCGGAAGCGTGGATAAAGGTGTCAAGATCGAGAAAAGCGGAAACTTTGAACTTATTTCCGAGGCCTGGCAGCCCGGCAAGGGGGATGTTATTAAACTGATGAAACGTGCCGACGGTAAATTTATCGAGATCGGCCGCGAAAACGCTTCTTCCGATGCGTTGCAGTTTGCGCCGGATGAAACGGCACCTTCCTTGCTTGACGGTGAAGTATTCGTAACCGGTGAGAATACAAAGGTAACGGCAATCACTAACTTTACCGATGCGGAAGCCGGTGTCGTTTACACGATCTACGGAAGCGGTTCTGAATATGCTTCCACCATTGCAGCCGGCGGAAACTTTGTTTTAACCGAAGCTATGACGCTTTCCGAAGGCAAGTTTATCAAGCTGGCAAAAGCCGCCGACGGTAAATTCTACGAAGTGGCAAGAGGCTAAATTTCAGCGGAAGGGGTACTTTATCCCTTCCATTTTATAACCTTATAAATCATTAAGTTATGACATACGTAAAAGCAAGCGTAAGAAGGCCGGCCGGTAATCCCGGTAACGGCATTCAGCCCAAGGATCAGCTCGTAATTTACGACGTTGACGATATTCTTTCCTTCCCGCAGAGAAACGATGCCGGTGTGGTTATCGAGGATGATATCGTAATGAAGGCGGGACGTTACGCGATTGGTATTTACCTGACACCCGGTACAGCTGAAATCAGTTCCAACAGTGACGGAGAAACGGACGCCGAAGGCTATACGCCTTCCATTAAGTTCAATCATCCCGGTAACGAACAGGAAATTCGCGAGTTTAAGACAAACTGGCTGTCTAAGAAATGTATCGTTGTGCTCCGTTATTGTAGCGGAAAGCCTGCCGATCTGATCGGAACGCCCTGTAACCCGTGTAAGTTATCCGTTTCTTATACCGGTTCCAATGAATCGAATACGAACGAACTTACTTTCACCCAGATCAGCAAGGGGGATGATATCGCCATTTACCGGGGTACCGACACCCTGGAAGAACCGGTGGTCGTAGTGGAAGCCGGAGCCACAGATATAGATTACCAGACGGACGGGCAGTACCAGCTTTCCGCAGGTGCGGCCAAAATAGCCGGTGTTACCGGTGGAAGTCATGGATCGGTAATTACCCTTATGGGATGTTCGGGTGTTGCGCCAACAGTGGAGACGGGCGGTAATTTCCTTCTGAAAGGTGGTAAGACGTTTACCGCTTCCGAAGGTTCCCAATTGACGTTGCGGGCGTTTAACGACGGTTCGGAGGCTATGAAATGGATTGAACAAAGCCGTTATGAGGCATAAATAAACGGCTTTCATAAATAAAAAAGAATCCCGGAACTTTTCACAGCTCCGGGATTTTTTATTTGACTTCTAATTCGATAGGTTTGCCACAATGGGGGCAGGTTATCGTATTCTTTGTTTCCTGTACTTCCTGGCTGGATGCGAATAGTTGCCAAGGTTCAACTTCTAAAACAGAGGCAAATTTTCGTATTGTTTCTAAGGTTGGATTTTTCATTAATCCATTTAGGTTTTGTTTTTTAACGCCTAATAAATCCGAAAAAGCCGTTTTGGTTAGCCCTTTTTCTTTCAGTAATGTTTCAATATTATCCATAATCTTAATTTTTAATGTTGCAAAATTACAATATTATTAATTTGTAATGCTAAATATATTACTAATTAATGTTAATGTAACGATAAAATATTACTATTTTCTTGTTTTGTAATATATAAAACATTACCTTTGTAATATCAAAAAAGGAAATAAAGTAATAACAATTAAAAATATAAAGATTATGAAAACAAAAATGAGTGATAAGGTAAAAGGTAATTTGATAGCTCGAATCATGGGTGAAATGAAATCAGCCGCTTTATTACAAAATAAGCCTTTTGATGAAGGTATCTTCTTCGATCTCATATTTATGAGCGATAAAGAATTATTGAAAATTTCAAAACTTTGCGGTATTAAATAATATAACATCAACTAGCAGGGCGAAAGCCCTGCATAAACAATAATAAGACATGAAAGCAACAATAGTAATGACAAAAGACGCGATTAAAAAAGGTGAATATAAAGAAACATCTTTGGATGTTCAGAAAAAACAGGCTGATATATTGGTAGTTGCGATTGATGACAAATATACGCTTTGGTTGAACAAACCTATAACTATAAAAGGTAGAGGAATCAAAAAAGTAAACGAAAAAACGATAGTAGTTACAGATAATGCCTTTGATAAGTTAAAAACACAATATAGTATAATGTTTGATTTGTAATAAACTGGCAGGGCGAAAGCCCTGCATAAATGATATAAAGTATGAAGGATATAGAAGTAAACGGCGCACATATCACAGACCAGACCGCCGAAATATTGAAACAGTGGCAAGTTAAGGCGGAGCCGGTTTCTGCCTGTTACATACAGGTAATAGAGGAAACAATCGACGATTTGACAGATGAAGAGAGTGATCCCCTTTCTCTGGAAAAGATTGTAGGACGAATCAGAACTTTACGGATGATGAAAAAGGATATTGAAATTTTATCAGGAGTATAAAAGGCTGGGATAAATACAATGACGAAGAGCGACTGCAGGTTTGTAGCCGCTCTTTGTCCTTTTTTGAGGTAATTACCTTCTTTTTCTTTGTATCATCAAATTTTTATATAGTATGAAACAGGAGATTATTACCTATCTGGCCGGTCCGCGTAACTTTATCCAGGGCGTGGAACTATACGAGAAATACGGTATCAACCGTATGTTAAAGAAGTCATTTCGCCGGCAGGGAGAAACGGAAACGATGAAGGCCATTCTTTTAGAGGAACTACGGAAGCTGGCCGGGCTTTCCGAACGTGAATTTAAGACAATCCGGCGCAACTCCAAACAGCCGACCGCGGTAAAAATGGAACCCGCCAGGGATGAAACATCTAAAACGCCGGTAAAATACAGCGATGATTTGCTGCTGGAACTTGCCGAATCTTTCGATGTCAGCGTGGAAGAACTCGTTTCGTCCGATTTCCGAGATAAGGTTCTTTCCATGGATGAAAATGCCGACCGTGTGGAAGAACTGGAAGAGGAACTGGATCAGGCGGAGAAACGATACAAGGCAGCTCCGGAAACCGTAACCAAAATGATACGTTTCCGCGAGAAATTTACCTTCCTGAACTCTCCGGATTGCCCCGACATTCTGAAAATACTTGTTTCCGACATGTTCACCGCATACGGGAAGTATAAGGAAGCTTTCGCCCGTCTGGAAGCTACGCCGGATGATGTCAATTCACTTTCTACAGCACAGGAAGCGCAGGCGGTTGTGGAAAACTTTATCGCTAACCGCGAAATGTGGGACGAACTGGAATATTACCGGGAGAACGGAAAGATTCTGGGTAAATGTGAGAAGGTAAAAAGTTTGTCCGTCCGTAAGGGCGTCGAGAACCTTTCGGATATCGACATACAAAAGGCCCTGAATAACGCCCGCGCCAACCTTTCAAAAAATAAGGCGAAACTGGAACAGGCCGGGGATGATGAGAAGAAGAAAGCGAGTGCCCTTGCATTGATCCAGAAGTGGGAGACTACCCAGAAAGCCATAGAGGAAGAAATCGAGGCGCGAAAAAAAAAGTAATTGAACTTATTGCCAGTCTGACAGGGAAACGGCAACGGATCACAAAGAACCTGGGTCGTTTCTCTCATCCTTGTGACCGCTCGGAGCTGGGGCACCAGCTCAAAACATTAACCCTCCGGATAGAAAAAGAAGAAAGCCGGCTTAAACAACTTTTTAATGATTACAAACCAAATATATAACGAGGATTGCCTGGAGGCGTTGAAACGTGTTCCGGACAATTCCGTAGATTGTATAATAACCGATCCGCCTTATTTCCTGGGAATGACACACAACGGGCAGAAAGGCAGCTTTAAAGATTTGTCTATCTGTAAACCCTTTTACCGGGATTTGTTCCTGGAGTTTAACCGGGTGAAGAAACCCAGTGCTTGCGTGTATTTTTTTACGGACTGGCGCGGGTATGCTTTTTATTATCCGTTGTTTGACTTGTATTTAGGCGCGTCAAACATGATCGTTTGGAACAAACAGTCGGGGCCGGGTAATCATTACGCTTTTATACATGAGCTTATTTTGTTTCATTGTGGAAATGGTGTTTCTATCGGTGCCACAAACGTAATAGATAATATCCGATCTTTTTCGTCCGGTGCCAAAAAGATAGAAGGTGAAAAGGTTCATCCCACACAAAAACCGGTGGCGTTGATCCGTAAACTGATTGAAGACAGTACAAAGCCCGGCGATCTGATACTGGACACTTTCGGCGGTTCTGGTACTACAGCCGTGGCAGCCATTGAAAGCGGCCGGAACTTTGTATTAATGGAACAGGACGAAATTTATTATTTCACGGCACAGAAACGAATAAAAGATGCGTATGAACGATTTAACGGTGGTGGATAGTATTTACCTGGATGCGCAGCAAAAGGAGGATGTACGGCGTTTGTCTTCTTTAGGATATTCCCCGAAAGATATAGCTGTTTCCCTGGGGCTTTCTCTGGAGGATGCCGGGCTTTTTGTCCGGGATGCGGAAACGGTAGGAACTTCCGTTAACTTCCTGATCCGGGAAGGGATTCTGGTAGCACGTGCCGCCCCTGAAATAAAACTCCATGAAGCGGCGGAAGGTGGAAACGTGGAAGCTATAAAACAGCTGGAGGCCGTACGGAAAAGACATACTTTCGAACGTTTAATCGAACAAATGGATGACGACGAATTTAATTAAGCCCTCACGAATAGACTTTGACAAGGTGGATATCAACCAGATTCAAAGGATTCTTTCTACCGGTACGCTGGAAGCCCTCGCGCCCGATGAAAGGGAATATTACAGCCTTATGGAAATGGTACGGGGACTTCGTGCCCGTATGCGTATAAATGGTAAGTTGGTGACAAAGGCCGGCATCATCCGCCTTTTGAAGTCGGAACCTTACGGGCTTTCGGACTGGATGGCCCGCCAGGTGTACGCTGACAGTCTCAATTTCTTTTATACGCAGGATAACGTACGCCCGCAGGCTTTCGCTAATCTGTATGCTGAAAAGGCCGAAAACTGGGCGAATACCGTCTTTCTTATGGGAAATGTGAAGGAGGCTAAGAACCTGCTGAAATTGGCGGCGGAACTTCGCGGATGTTACAAGGATCAACAGGCCGAAATACCGGAGGAACTGCTTGCACAGAAAAGTACGGTTATTTATACTACCAGCCGTAAGGATCTGGGTGTTCCTGAAATCGACCGTAAAGAACTGGAAGAGTTTATCGATGCGATACCGGAAATTCCTGTTATTGTGCGTGAGAATATAAAAGAGGATGCGCGTATTAAAGCTTTTGACCTGAAAAAACGTATGTTGTATGATATCAAAGAGTTCGGTGAAGACAACGAAGGTGAGTAACGCCGATGATGTAGAAATCAAATACGGCCATATAATCCAGGTTCTGACGGACTGGATCGATACTACTATTCTTGTATCTATTGACGGGCGCGGTACGGCCAAATCGACCGTTATACAAGCCAGACGTTCCGCCCGTTGTGTGGAAGAAATGCCCGGCGGTGCGTTCGCTTTTGTTGCCAATACTTACAGTAACCTGGAAGATAATATAATGCCGGCCGTTCAGAAGGGCTGGCAGCTTATGGGGCTTATCGAAGGGGTACACTATGTAAAAGATACCCGCCCGCCTGAATCCTGGCGGCGTAAATGTTCGGTTATCGTGGATGATTACAAGCATGTTTACAGCTTCTGGAACGGATGTGTTATTTTCATGGGATCACTGGATAACCCTTCGCTGCTTGCCGGAAAGTCTGTAATACACCTGTTTTATGATGAAGCGAAGTACGACAAGGAAATGAAAGTAAACCGCGCTATGCCTATTCTTCGCGGTGATGCGATCACTTACGGACATTCCCATTTGTTCCTGGGGATAACCATTACTACCGATATGCCGGATATCGACGAAAACGAGTACGACTGGTTTTTCCGGTATGTCAAGCAAATGGACCCGGAACGGATCATAAAAATAGTACAGGCGGCAAGTATGCGTAATGACCTGGTAATTTCTCTATTAAAAGAAGAAAGAAAAAATAAGCCTTCCCCCTTGAAGCTGAAACGTTTGAAACGGGATATTGAATATTACGACCGGGCTTTGTTGAAGTTGAGAAAAGGACAAACGTTCTTTCTTAACGCTTCTTCATTCGCTAATGTTGAGATACTTACGATTGATTATTTAAAGCGGTTGTATAATGGTACGCTGGAGCTTCACGAATTTAAGAAGTCGGTGGTTGGTATGCGTCCCGGTCTTCGCAGGGATTTACGTTTCTATGTGTTGTTTGGTGAAGGACATAAGTATTATAACGGTACCATGTCCGGAGAAGCCGCTTACAGCTCGCGGGAACTCCGGTACCTGCACCATGATAAAACGATTGAAGGCGGTATGGACTTCGGTAATATGCTTTCTTTGGTGATCGGTCAGCCGGACGGTGCTTATTACCGGGTACATAAGAACTTTTTTGAGATACCGCCGGGCTGGTTCCGGGAGATTGCCGACCAGTTCCTCACTTTCTTCCAGAACCACGAATATAAAGAGCTGGATTTGTACTATGACCGTGCAGGTAATAACTTTGAGAAACAGAAGGAGGATTACGCGGGTAAGATCAAAGACGCCATAGAAAAAGACGGCAGCGGGAACCGTACCGGCTGGATCGTAAACCTAAAGAGCCGTAAACAGGCAGTTATCCGGCAGGATGCGGAATACGACTTTATGCAGGAGATTATGGGCGGTACCAACAATAACCTGCCTATCCTGTTGGTTGATGCGGTGAACTGTAAAGAAATGGTTAGTTCTGTAGAAAAGGCAAAGGCTGAAATCAAATACCGGGGTAATTCTAAGGTAGTGTTCAAAGTGAAGAAGTCCGAAAAGCTGGCACCGAAAAAACTACCGATGTTATCCACCAATTTCTCCGACGCTTTCAAATACTTACTGATGCGCCCCGGCTGGATAGCTTTGGTACGAGGCAAGCGAACGCTGCAGGCCGATTCGTTTGTGGATCAATGGATAGAGAACAGGCACAAAAGGTAATTGCCTTGTAACGCTGGAAAATTGCTTTTCCGGCGTTTTTTGTGTTACCAGGTTACGGGTACCCCTCTCCAGAGGTCATATTTCACCTTTTAGGGGGAGGGTAACTGCTTTCCGACTTCTGAGCGGCTCGGTCTTCGGAAGGTGTCATTTTTTTAGTTTTTGAATTTTTTTTCGGCTTTTGACTGTTTTTCAGTCGTTTATCTGCATTTAGACCAAAATTTTACGCGAAAAAGTGCGTTTTTTATGTGTTTTTGTTTCATTTTTTGCCCATTTTTGGGTGAATTACCGTGTATTTTGGGGCGGTTGCCTTTCATTTTTGATTGATTTTGGGGTAATATTTTTTATAAATGTATATATTTAAGTACTTTTGCAATCGTCAAAATTACACTGCATATATACCGTCAGGACTTACGGGGTGGTACAAACTAAAGTACACACTAATTTTAAGTTACTGATATGAAAAGATTTTTTTTAGTTATTGTATTGGCCATACTAACAATGGCAGCCATTGCACAAGAACCGTATAAGGCTTATTGTGAAATCGTGGGTACTGGAAATATAACCGGTACAAAAGTAAAAATAGAAGTAGATTTCGGCCAGAAGGCAAAATGGGCAACACCAAATGCTCGTTTTTTAGTAGATGAAAACGGTGAAAAGATGAATTTTAATTCAATGATAGACGCCGTTAACTATTTGGCTAAATTGGGTTGGGAACTAATACTGGCTTATCCGGTTACACCTACACAAGGAATGAGCAAAGACCCTGTTTATCACTATATTCTTTGTAAAAAGGTAACTTCTGATGAACAGATAAAAGAGGGAATTAATTTAAAAGACAAATAGAATATTAATTATAGTGTGTAACGCTCACCCTTAATCAGGTGGGCGTTTTTTGTTACGAAGTAACGAATCGTAGAGTCGAGAAACTTTCTTTCCTAATAAACTTTTATTAACGTTTTTTTTTTTTTGTTCAGATTTTAATACCGACATTTGCCCCTGTCAAAGTTAACACCGCTGGTGCGGTCCGGTGAGTCTCGGTTATTGGCTCGAATAAATAACGGGCTTTTTTTATGCCCGATAAGTGCTTGTTTAATACAAGGCGGTTGCCTTTCCCTAAACTTATAACCCGATCTTCGGACGGTTTGCGGTGTTAATTTTGACGAATTAGGGGAAATGGTAACCGCCTTTCCCATGTAAAATAGTCAAAATTAACACCGTTATGAAAAATGAATTTCAATCCGGTACAAGCTATGTACCTTCGTTCCGTACTGGTAGCACGGACGTAAACACAATCCAACATCGTTATTTTCAGGAACCGAAACATGAATGTACTGTTTGTTCAACTTCTGGGGCTTATTACTTATCTGCTATCGCTTGTTTCTGTCTTACTTTTATCTATCCACCGGCTGTCATTGGTGCAGTTATATGTGTGTGTCGTGCCAAGAAAGCGAGGAAAGGAGGCCGAAAATGATATCTTATTTTATAGAGCTTAACGAATATAAGCCACAGAACCGAAAATGTGCTGAAATGGCAGAGTTTGCAAACCAGTTTGGTAATACGCTTTGCCCTGATAAAATTTCCTTTGATGCTTTTAAAACTGAACTGGAAGCAAAGGTAAAGGAGCTGAACGAGAAATACCCTAAAACAATGCCGCTGAAAATATCTTCCGGTAGCGGGTTTATTCATATAGATCAGGACACTAAAACACATAATAACGGCTGTGACAAGCCTGTAGCCTATTTTTTCATTTACCGGGTTAAAAGAATATATAGGTTTTCAGAGCGTCCCCAGATAGAAAAGAAAGGAGGTGCCGAATGATATATACTGAATATCAGCAAGTGTTACTTACCCAATTACAAAACAATGATAAAAGAATTGAGGAAATAAAGAAGGAACAGGAAGAAATACAGGGGATATTTCTACAAGAAAGTAAATTTAAACCGGGTGATCTGATACAGATTGATTATAAAATAAGCAATGCTACTTTTAAAGTTCGTGGCTGGATTTTCCGGATTACATTCTGGAGGAATCGCCCGTATTATCACCTGAATTTACCCAAGAAAGACGGTTCCCGCGGATTAAGGGTTAAAAGTGTATGCGACGGGGTACTGGAAAGTATAACAAGTATTTCACATATTAAATTAGAAGACTTAAAAGGAGGTGCCAAATGAATACAAATAATCCTGATATCCTATTTTTCGTTAGACGTGAATACGGCACGCCTTCCATTGAATTAAGAGCCTATAAGGTGGAGAAGGTTAACAATGAGTTTGCTTTCCTTGAACTTGAACGTTTGCGGTTGGTTGTTTTCTCCGGTGATTTTCAGTCTGTATCACTTCATCACGAGTACGGTAAAAACAACTGTCTGTATAATAGTGCCAATAATATACCGGATTTGATGAAAGACATGAAGAGGTGGCAGTTATCGCCCATTGACAGACGTAATTACGAACGGTTTAGGAAAGTCGCCCTCGGGATATACCGGCAGGCCGGAATAATTGATTTCACTACCTTAGAGACTACACCGATTAAAAACGTTTAATGAAAGATTTGTTATGAAAGATATAGAAGTAAACGGCGCACATATAACAGATGAAAGTGCCGAGATTTTGACACAGTGGCAAACTAAGACGGAACCGGTTTCCGCTTGTTACATCGAAGTTATTGAGGACCTAATCGATTTCCTAATAGAGAAAGGAGATGAAAGTACACCAACAAATGAGGTGTTAAGAAGGATTCAATTATTACGTATGATGAAAAAAGACATCGAAAAGTTGTCTAATCCTTAATATTAACAATTTAGCATACCGGCTGAAAAGGCAGCCGTTGGGTTTAAGTCCCAGGTTAGGGTTTGTTTGTGCCGGGGTGGTTCCCGGCACTCTTTTTTATGTCCTTTTCGTCCGTTTCCGTTCTTCCCACCTTTGCAGTAACCAATGATTCAAATTATGAAAATAGGAACGGACAAATGGAAGCATTTCGGAATTAATTACGCTATATGTGCCCTGTTGGGTGATTATGGTGTTCCCTTTGCCCTGGGTGCTTCACTGGGTAAGGAATACGGGGATGAAATGTCCCCCTGTAATAAATGGGACTGGAAGGATATTCTGGCAGACCTGGCCGGGATCGTGGCGGGTTATTTGACGCATGTATGTATCGTCCGGACTATAATGTAACATTTTCAACTCTACTAATATGACGGAAACGATAATTACAGCGATTATTACAGCTCTTTGCACGGGTGGCCTGACTTGGTTATTCACTCTCCGGTATACCCGTAAACAGGCGGAAGCTGACGCCATGAAGTCAGTACAGGAGGTTTACCAGGAACTGATTGAGGATATGAAGAATGACCGTAAGGAATTGAAACAGCGGATCGACGATGTAGAGAGCCAGTACCGGGAACTCCAGCAGAAATGTAACGAAATGGAAAAGGATATCAGGCAGAACGCCCGCGTAATGGATATCATGAAACCGCTTCTTTGCGGGGTGAAAAATTGCCTGAACCGTAAATCTATCACTTTCGACACTAATAACTAAAATCAATTATGAGACATGGAATCGTACACCTACTTATTCTTATTTGTTTTGCAGCTTGTTTTTACGGTTGTCGTTCTCCTCGCTCTGTTACACGAAAAACGGTTACAGAAGCAACTGGAGAAGAAAAACAAACAACTACTGACGGAGTTATTGAACTTGCGCGGAGAGATTCGAGCCATGAGGAGCACGTACTTGACGTTTACCGGGAAGATAGTACGCATATCCGTATCGACTACGACAGCCTCGGAAGAATTAAAGAAATTGATTTCAGTAACCGAAAAACTGAAAAAAGAACTGGAAAGAATCAAAGCAGTTCCCTCCGGGATCATAAGGAAACTACCAGTCAAACGGAAACAGCCGTTACCCGTAAATCCGACGTTAAGCAACAAAGCCAGGAAAAAGAAAAGACTACAAACGGGTGTAGCCTATGGACGTTCCTAAAATTCATGTTTTTCTTTCTATCCTTCTGCTTGGTACATGATAACTGGGCCAGTATTAAAAACTTTATCCGCCGGCTATGGAAAAAATAAACCTTTATGTAGCGGTAGAACAGATGAAGCGGATTACCATTTCCGGGGGTACCTTTTCTATCAAGTTCCGGAAATGGAACCGTCAGACGCGGGACGGCGGCGACATGGTGATACTTACTGCCGCCCGTTTGAGGAAAAAGGCGACGGATGAAAGCATCGAAAATTCAAGCTATAAACTATTCCTGACGGACACCACAACGGGCCGGCCGCTGAATTGCTGGGAATGTCTGGTAATGGAGTTCAACGGGAAAAGAATAACGATTTAAGATTATGGAAATAAGACGAAGTGGCAACTTTGGAATTATAGATACCGGCACCGACAAGGGTTTGATCTCCTTTTCTATCGGTGGCCGCGGTAAAGGTTGGGAACCTTCCAGCATCCAGTTAAACCGGCGGGGGGCTTTCTTTTCGCGAAAGATCAGCGTAAACGGTACCTTTATCGTTCCCATGGGTGACAATAACGACATGCCGGGCGAGGTCATGCGTTTACTGGATAAATTCTACGCCGGTGAAGGTATTATGGGTAAAATAGCCGGTTTACAGTGGGGAGAAGGCCCGCGGCTGTATGAGGATGCGATCGACGAAGAGAATAACCGTTTTTACCGGCGTTGGAAACTCGATCCGGAAATAACCGCCGACCTGGAGTCGTGGGATTACACGACGGTTCTTCACCGCTCACTCGTAGACTTAACACACATGCAGGGCTTTTTTATAAAGTTTGTCCGGAACCGTGCGCCGCGTGTAGGCAATCCCGGGCGTTTGGTACGGCTGGAACATATTCCCTACCAGAAGGCCCGCCTGGTATATCCTCCCGACGGCGAGGATGAACCGCAGGAAGTACTTGTGGGCGACTTTCCTTATCCTGATCCGGCCTATACTTACCGTTACCCGGTCTTTGATCCGGCCCACCCGTTCAAATATCCGGTTTCTGTGAAATATTATAATATCTATTCCTTTTGCAAGGATTTTATGAGTACACCGCGTTTTTTGGGTGCGCTTGACTGGCTGGAGCTTGCCGGCGGTCTGGCCGCTATCCTGATCGCCTATAACGAAAACGCTTCGGCCATTTCCCTGCATATCGAATCGCCGCAGTCTTACTGGGACCGCGCGGAAGCACGTATAAAACAGGTTTGCGAGCGTACGGGCGAGAAATACACGGCCCAGATGCTGGAAGATTTCAAGGACGAAGCTATGGAGAAATTCGCCTCCAACATTACCGGAAGGCAGAACGCCGGAAAATACATGCACACGACCAAATTCTGGAATCCGGAAGCGAATAACTTTGAGGGCTGGACGGTGGAACCACTGGATAAGAAGATAAAGGATTATGTGGACGCCCAGATTAAGATATCCAATAAGGCGGACGCTGCCGCCACTTCCGGCTTCGGTCTTGATCCGGTACTTTCAAATCTGATTATAGAAAACAAACTTTCTTCCGGATCGGAGAAATTATACAGCCTGAAAGTGTATAACGCTTCTGAAACGGCTATTCCGGACATGATCCTTTGTAAGCCGTTACAGCAGTATATTAATGCCAACTTTCCGGGTACCGCAACGAAAGTAGGGCTTTATCGTACCATAGTGGAAGCGGAACAGAACGTTTCACCCTCTAACCGTATGAAAGAAAATGCGTAGTCTGTTTTTTACACCGAAACCGGAAGATGTGCCGGAAGAACCGGTAAGCGACCGGCAACCGGAAGAGAACCGGGCCGATAACACCCCGGATAAGCATATAAAGGCCCGCCGGACGAAAAACGTTCATTTTGACCGGCGGATAAAATCGGAGCTGCACCTGGAAGAGTGTTTGCCCTGGCATTTTGAGAAAGGGGCGTCTTATCACTGTATCAGTCATGGGGACGTTGACAGCCTTACTTATCTTCGTGTGATCGTGAAGCAACAACCGGTGGAATATGTTCTGATTTCTACCTGGTGTATGGCAATTACCGATGTTAAGGAGGTGGAGAAATGGCTGGAGAGAAAAGACATAGGGCACGCGGATTTTTATGTAGGTGAAATCTTTCAAGGTTCCTACGCGGATGTTTATTTATACCTAAAGAAGGTGGCGGAACGTTTCGGATCACGTGTCTGCATCTTCCGTAATCATGCTAAAGTAATGGCCGGTTTTGGTAACGCTTTTGATTTTGTAATAGAAAGCTCGGCCAATGTGAACACCAATCCGCGCACGGAGCAGACCTGTATAACGATAGATACCGGGCTGGCCCGCTTTTATAAGGAGTTCTACGATGAAATAAACAATTTCACAAAGGATTTTGATAATTGGAAACCATATACATTAAAAAGAGACCGAGCAAATGACGAAGTTATTTAATAAAGGCGGTGACGGTGCCGGTGAAATAGTCCGTGTTCTGGGATTGATCGATAATGATCTTGATTTTACCAAGTGGGAACCTATCTTACCGCTGGGTATTCGGGATTTACAGGCTATCATCGGAACGGAACCCATAGACGCGGTAGATAAGTATTACCGTGAAGATCATGCGGACGGTACGGAACCGGACGGCATGGCGGAAACTTTGCGGCTGATGCAGCAGGCGGTGGCAATGTTTACCTGGTTAAAGGTCATTCCCACTTTAGACGCACAACACGGAACGGCCGGACGTGGCAAACACCTTGGAGAGAATGAAACGGGTATGACCGCCTTACAGGAGTTCAAGGATGAAGAGAATATCCGGAACCTGGCTTATGAAGCCGTAGACGCGTTGGTGGAGTTAATGGACCGCGAAAAGTTTGATTTCTGGATGAACGGCATTAAGAAAAAGGCTATAAACCGGCTTCTAATCCAGAATAAGGAAACGTTCGATGAATATTACAATATCGGCAGTCACCGGCTTTTTCTGGTGCTTATTCCTATGATCCGGGAAGTCCAGGACGGGCAGATAATACCTGTTATCACCCGGAACCGTTATAATAAACTGATTGAAGGCGATACCGTTTTAACGGAGAAATTGCTGGAGTATGTACGCCGCCCGCTTGCACTTCTCACCATAAAAAAGGCCGTTGAACGTTTACCGGTGGAAGTTCTACCCAATGGAATCGTACAGGTACAGCAGAGCACAACCGTACGGGATAAATTGCGGGCGGAAAAAGAGGCCCGGCAATCGGTTGCTAACAGTCTGGAGCAGGACGCGGCGGCTTACCTGGATGTATTGCAGGATATCATCAGGGAACTGGATGCGCAGTCGGAAACGGTGGATTACTATATACCGGGTGTTACCGTACAATCCAAAGGAATAACCTTTTAATGTCCGGACATGGAGAAGTTTACATATAATAGTAAGACGGCGGAGGTTCCTTCATGCCTGGATGAAGTCAGCAGTGAGCAGTACCGGCAGTTTCTTATATTGTCGGTACTGATGAACCGCGGTACGATCAGCCCCGGACAGTTCCGCGTAAAATGGCTTTCTTTCCTTCTGGGCATGAAAGCGGATTACACCATGTACCGGCGTGAGATCATCCGGGAGCTGGACGGCCAACTGGAAAAGCTGGACGGCTTTTTCTCTTATACGACCGGTAAGGAGGGCGAGCGGATCGTTACGCCCATTCTGAAAACCGGGCGTAACCTGATGCAGGATTTTGGGAGCTGGCATGGTGTCGGTGACATGCTGAACGGTCTTACTTTCGGTAACTTTTGTGATTGCCTGGATTTGTTGCAGCAAAGCAAGCAGGCGGTGACAGAAAAAGACGAACCGGCTATAAATGAAATCTTCCAGGATATCACATTAAAGCTTTACCGGTACAAGGACCCGGAGAAGATGCCGGCCGTTCCTTCCTTGCTTGCCATTCATGCGGTAAACTTCTTTTCCGCTGTTTGGGAAATGGTTCTTTCCGGACCGGTTTATATTGGTGGTGAAGATATTGACTTTCGGATATTATTTCAGAAGTTGGCATCCGAGGACCGGAAGGCGGACGATAAAACCGGCTGGACCGGAATAGTCTTTGAAGTGGCGGCTTCCGGCGTGTTCGGTAATAAGAAGGAGGTGGACGATACACCCTTTTGGGATGTATTACTTTATCTGTATAAATGTAAGTTTGAGTATTTACACCAAAAACGTAACAAGAAATGAGAACAACAACAGGAACAAAAAACAAGATTAAGCAATTTGAGGGGCTACGCCTGAAAGCGTATGTATGTGCCGCGGGAGTATGTACGATCGGTTACGGTCACACAACCGGCGTAAAACCGGGAGATGTTATCACCGAGGCCCGGGCCGACGCTTTCTTTGAATCGGATATCAGGGCGGTAGAAAACCAGGTAAACGCGCTTCCCCTTCATTTGGGACAGTACCAGTTTGACGCGGTAGTAAGCTTTTGCTTTAATGTAGGTATCGGAAAATTCAAGAAATCAACGCTTTATAAGAAGATCAGAGCGGATGCGTATGAGCCATCCATACCGGCAGAGTTTAAAAAGTGGATATACGGGGGCGGTAAGATTCTTCCGGGGCTTGTTACCCGCCGTGAATGGGAGGCGAAACGTTATCAGGGATTGACGATATGATAGATATAAAGGTTTACCGTGAATACTGGGAAGGCGTACAAAAACGTATTCCTGAAATAAAGAAGGTGCTACCCGTTACCATTGACGAGGAAATGAGTAAGACGATACAGGGGCTATCAAAAGAAGAATGTCCGGTGCTCTTTATTCTGATTCCGTCGGGAACGGGTGCCAGCCTTTCGGCTGACAATGTGAGGGAAAATAATTTATGCGTTATTTTCCTTATGAGCAAGTACGATCCCCAACGTAAAGGGGCTTATGAGACTATCGAAGAGGTGCAGCCGGTTATGGAGCGTATCAAACAAATGCTGATAGAAGATTCTGCCACCGGTTGCCCTGTCACTAAGGAACTGGATTTAACCAGCCTTTCCACTCTTCCGGAATCCGGCTTTTACCGGACGTTTGCAGGGTGGAGCCTGGCTTTCTCATTTAAAACAAGATTCTAACTGAATGGCCGAGAATTTTAAAACGGATTTTTTTACCGACCGGATCGGGCGTGGAATACAGGACATATTTCAAGCCCAACTGGATATCGCTACCAAACGGATTTACCAGAAAGGCCGTGAGCGTAGGAAAGTACAGGGAACCGGGGAGATCATACAAGGGCGATCCGGTGCATTAATGGCCGCACTACAGAACCCGAATTATTCGGTCATTCCGGACGGCGAAGGAGTAATCGCACATTCTAACCTTCCATTATATACCCGCTTCCTGGATATGAAGAAACACGGTAATTACCAGATTTATAACCGGCAGATATACGGGATTCTATATCATGACACACTCGGGAAGATTAAATATGAATATCAGGATTATGTAAGGGAAAGGATAAAAGAAATGTTTGCCAGTTCGCTAAAATAGGTAATAAAATTAATACCTAAATATTTGTAGGTAATGATTTTATTACCTATCTTTGTTTCAGTAACCAATAAAACAAAGTTTATGCCTGAAATTTGTAGATTCTTCGGTATTATTATATTCCTCTATTGGAAAGATCATAATCCGCCACATATTCATTTTACTTATGGTGATTATGAATGTTCTATTAGCGTATTGGATCGGATTGTAGACGGTCAGGCTCCAGCTAAAGTTATTGCAAAAGTAAATGAGTGGATTAACTTGCACGAGGCAGAAATACTTTCTCTTTGGGAAAAGGCCCAAAAAGGGGAAAAAATAGATAAAATTGAACCATTAAAATAAACGCTTATGTTACGGGTTATAGATGTGGATTATATTAGGAATTACGAGCTTCTTGTTACTTTCAGCGACGGGAGTAAAAAGATCGTAAATTTGGAACCTTATCTTACAGGTGAGGTTTTCGGGGAGTTATTGGATAAGGAAAAATTTGTTCAATATGGTTTAACCCGTGCTACTATTGAATGGGCCAATGGTGCCGACCTTGCACCGGAGTTTTTATATGAAATTGGTATAGCTGCATATTTTTAGACCCTATGAATGATTGTTTAGCTATTCAAGATAAGAAGGAAGAAACTTTCTTATATCGGATTTTTATTTCTCACCCGGAACTAAATGCTTCTGCGGTGGCTCGACGTATGGGAATAAGTCAAAGCCTTATGTCTCAATATATAAGTGGAATAAAAAAGCCCTCACAAGAACGGGAGGCCCTAATAGTAAATACTATTAAAGATATCGGTAAAGAACTAACGATGATTGTATGACATACGAAGATATTTTATTTTTGATCGGCTTTTTCCTGGTAATATTTTTTTTCGTAGGATGTAAGCATAAACCGGCTACTTTATCCGGGTGGCTTGCTTTTGCCTTTCTTTCCTTTATCGTGACGCCTCTTATATCGGTTCCTCTAACCTGGTACATTTGCTGGATGATAGATCGGGCAACAATTAAGGATAAAGAATGTTTTGATCCTTCGGATTTTACCTTTAAGAGATAAAATACTTTCTTCTTAGTATAATAAGCCTGTAGAATGGTTCTACGGGCTTTTTTTGTGTCCTTTTCCGCCACTTTACACCAGGATAATTTTGCCTTATAAAATTTACTCTTATGGCAAAATTAAAACCTGACTATATCGAATGGGTGTTAACCCTGAACGCCTCCGATGCGCAGAAGGAAATACATAATCTTTCAGAAAAGAACAAGGAGCTCCGGGATAGCAATAAGGAGATAAAAAAGGCTATGACCGATTTAATCGCCACCGGGAAAGCTGGCGGTAAACAATGGAAAAGGCTTGATGAGCAACTGAAAGAAAATAATAAGACGATCGGCGAGAATAACAAGAAGATTGCCGAATGTGAGAAACGGCTGGATAAAACCACCATGAGTGCCAACCAGCTGGCAAGGAAGGCAAACGCCTTGCGGAAAGAGCTTCGCGATACGGTGAAATCCTTGCAGCCGGAAAAATATGCCGCCCTGGAGAAGGAACTGAAAGAAGTTGAGAAAGCATACGGGCAGGCCACGAAAAAGGCGGAAGGTTTCGGCGGTTCCCTTCTTTCCCTGAATAAGATAAAAACGGTTCTGGCCGGTGTGTTTGTCACTATCGGCGCAATGATAACCGGACAGATTGTCGGCGGGCTAAGGGATGCGATCAGTACTATTATAGAGTTCGAGAAGAAAAACAGTACTTTGGCCGCTATTCTGGGAACCACGAAAAAGAGTATCAAGGATTTAACAGATGAAGCGCGCCGGCTGGGTGCTACTACTTCTTATACGGCCGCACAGGTAACGGAACTTCAGATAGAGCTTGCCAAGCTGGGATTTTTTAAAGAGGATATTAAAGCGATGACGCCTTCCGTGCTGAAATTCGCTAAGGCTGTGGACACTGATCTTGCCTCGGCTGCTACGCTTGCCGGTGCAACATTGCGTATTTTCAACCTTGATGCGGAAGATACGGAACGGGCTGTTTCTACTATGACTATGGGATGTAACGCATCCGCTTTAAGCTTCGAGTACTTAAATACGGCAATGTCTATTGTTGGGCCGGTTGCTAATTCTTTCGGATTCACGATCGAGGAAACGACCGCCCTTTTGGGGGCTTTGGCAAACAGCGGTTTCGACGCTTCATCGGCAGCGACGGCAACACGTAATATTTTGCTTAACTTGGCTGACGGTAGCGGTAAACTTGCACTTGCCCTTGGTGGTCCTGTAGATAACTTAGAAGACCTTGTAAAGGGGCTGAAAAAGCTGAACAGTGAAGGAATAGACCTTAATAAGGCACTGGATTTAACGGATAAACGTTCGGTTGCCGCATTTAATACCTTTTTAAATGGTACTGATACCGTTTTAAATCTCCGTGATGCAGTAACAGGAGCCGAAGAGGGATTTAATGCCATGGCGGAAGAAATGGGTGATAATGTACAAGGTTCCCTCAATACATTAAGTTCAACTATCGAAGGGGTAGTTTTACGTTTCTATGAATCAAAGGGTATTCTTCGGGATTTAATAGACCTTGTTACGCTTATGGTGGAAGGTGTGGGCGGTATGATCGACATGTTTAATAAATGGGGTGTTGTCACTTATACCGTTACCGCTTATTTGGTTTCTTACTATGGAGGACTGAAAATCGCTACCATGTGGCACGCCCGTTTTAAAACGGCGACCCTTGCTTCGGTCGTTGCAGAGAAAGCGCACGCCGTACAGCTTTATATCAGCCGGGCGGCTACTCTGGCTTATGCGGCGGCCCAGGCATTGCTGCACCTGAATATTAAAAGATGTACCGCCGCCCTTCGGTTAATGAGGATCGAACTTTTGAAGAATCCATATACGGCCCTGCTCGCGTTACTCGTGGCAGCCGGTGTTGCTATCTACCAGCTTGCAAAGAAGACGGAACAGGCTTCGGCGGCGATGAAGGCCCACCAGGAAGTCGTAAAGAAAGTGAATGAAGAATATTCCAGCCAGGAAGCAAAAATAAAAACTCTTGTAGCTGCTATCAATGATGAGAACCTTTCCAACTACACCCGTAAACAAAGGCTTGCGGAATTAAAAGAACTGATACCGGATTATAATGCGGAATTGAATGAAGAAGGCAGGCTCATAAACAACAACAAGGAGGCCATAGATCAATATTTAGTTTCCTTGGAAAAACAAATCAAGTTGAAAGCTTACCAGGAGGAACTGGAAGAATTGTACAAGAAAAAAAGGAATCTTGAAAGCCAGGAATCAGAGCAAAGCGACGCTTATTGGGACACCCGCCAGCAAAATACATTGTCAGGATATAACCGGAACAGTCTTACCGCTAAAATAAGCCGTTTATTTGGTACAGAAAAAGAGGCTAACCAGTTGAAAGCTCTACAAACAACACAGAAGGATTTGGCCGGTATAGAATCAGCAATCGCCCAGATCAATAATGATATCTTAAAAACAGAGGCGACGGCCACTTCATTAACCGGAACCAATAAAGAAAATATAAATACTGAAACATCCCTTATAAAGAAACTGGAGGCCGAAAAGAAAAAGGTTCAGGAACAGTGGGCGGAAGACAGCGAAGCGAATATCGCCAAGAAAAACAAGGAAATAGAACGTATCGACACCGAAATAAAACGTTTAAACGAACTGGGGAAGGTCAAAAAGAAAGCGGAAGCCGGGGAGTATAAAAATACAGAAACGGACGCTACATTAAAACCTCTGGAGATCGAGCACGAAAAACGTATGCTTCTAATCAAAAAGAACCGGGAAAAGGAAAATAAGACGGAAGCCCAATACATTCTCGAAGGAACAGCGGAAAACCTTCGCTATTACCGGGAACGTATCGACGCACTCCAGAAGCTGGAAGCAAAAACGCCGGCCCAGAAGAAGAAGTTACTCGATGAAATCCACAAGCTCGAAACAGAAGCACAGACGGCCATTTTTACGGAAACCGGTAAGCAGGAGGACGCCCGTATAAAACTGGTACAGGAGAAACGGGATGAACGGTTAAAGATTGAAACCGCCTATTACAACGTCCAGAAGGACACCATGGAAAAAGCGGTATTAAACCAAAGTATCACGCAGGAAGCCGCCGACGCCTATATGTTGAAAGTTGAAGCGGAGCACGCTGCAGAACTCCTGGAGATAAACCGTACTTACCTGGATGATGTAAACGCCCTGGAGATCACCAGTAAACAAAAACGTATAGATACTGTTACGGAAGCCGCCGACGCCGTGCGTGAAACCGAAATGCAGCTACTACGTGACCAGGCGGCCATTGCTCAAAAAGTACGTGAAATAACTTCCGTTCCGATAGGAATAACCGGTATGCAGGAGGCACACCGGAAGCAGGTTCAGGATGTAGAAACGACTTATAATGCCATAATTGAGATAGCGAGACAGGCGGGGATTTCTACCGTTGGTTTGGAGAAACAGAAACAGCAGGAAATTAGCCAGCTTGAATTTGATTATCAGAATAGTTTATATCAGATTCAATCCCAGATCGGCGTATCATGGGCACAGGAATACCAGAATGAACTGGCCCTGTTAAAGAATCTGCACAATCAGGAATTAATAGATGAAAAGACATACCAGCGTAAAAAGCTGCAAATGCAGATGAATAACGCTAAAAAATACTTTGATTATTATTCCGGTCTTTCCTCTTCCATGGTGGAAGCCATTCAACAAGCCGAAATCGACCAGGTGGAAGCAAAATACGATGTTCTCATACAGGAAGCCGAGAACAACGGTGAAGATACTGCCGCCCTGGAAGAAGAGAAGGAAAATAAGAAACTGGAGATTCAAAAGAAGTACGCGGATGTAAACTTTGCTATCAAGTGTTCCCAGATCATAGCAGATACGGCCGTTTCGATTATGAAGGCGTACGCGGACCTCGGACCGATCGCCGGAACCGTTGCTGCAGTAATGCTTGCGGCTACCGGTGTGGCCCAGCTTGCATCGGCCAAAGCAGAACGGGACAGGATTAAAAACATGTCCTTGAAAAACACCACCGGCAGCAAGACTGCCACGGCTGAACGTGTTGTTTCCGGTTCTTCCGGTGGTGGATATTCGGAAGGCGGTTACACCGGTCCCGGCGGACGCTATGAAGTGGCCGGCGTAGTTCATAAGGGAGAATATGTGGTACCACAGCCGGAAATGAATAATCCTAAAGTAATTGACGCTGTTAGCACTATCGAAGCGATCAGGCGGCAGCGTACCAATGCGAACCCGTTGCCACAGAATCCGGGTGAATATGCGGAAGGCGGTTACGTTACCTCTTATGCAGGGGATTCTTCCTACTGGGAGTTCCTGGAAGCGGCAAAGGAGCTGCGCGCCTCCTGTGAGGCTATCAAATTGATAAAGGCCTATATCGTTTATCAGGATTTGGAGAAGGCCAAAGAAACTATAGATAACGCCCGCGACACCTTTACACGCGGAAAATAAGTAATCATTATGCTAAAGATAAAGACGAACAAAGGTTATCTGGATTTAGGGGGAGACTTTACCGTACAGATTGATGAAAAATCCCCTGTCATGAACGACCGGGGATCGCAAACCGTACCGGTTACGGTTCCATGTACCGGCAACAATGCTAAAATAACCGGTTTTGCTCACCGTCTCGACATGGGTATAAAGCCGATGAATGAAGATCAGGCATGTACGGTATTGGACGGAGCATATAAACGTACCGGGAAGATAAATATTGTTTCCGCCGGTAAAAAAGAAGGTATTACCCTTAACATCGGCTTTGACAATTCGGAAGCCTACAGCGCATGGAAAGCAAAGAAACTGAACTCGATCACATTACCCAGCATAAGCGGCGGTACCGTTAGCGGTCTTATGTCCTCTATAAACTGGTTCTTCACGGATTCCCATGAAGATTTTGCCATATTTCAAATAGTAGTCAAAAATGATTCCAAG
The DNA here is from genome assembly GCF_040911965.1 of Phocaeicola sp. RTP21359st1_B8_RTP21360_211022. Taxonomy (NCBI): domain Bacteria; kingdom Pseudomonadati; phylum Bacteroidota; class Bacteroidia; order Bacteroidales; family Bacteroidaceae; genus Phocaeicola; species Phocaeicola sp. RTP21359st1_B8_RTP21360_211022. Next base: position 69,165 of record NZ_JBDFXP010000013.1, on the reverse strand, counting down.
GACGGCACGTATTACCCGCAATACATAAACCGTATCACTTTGGATTCAAACGGTGAATATGCCTTATGCTATCAGGCAAGGACGGAAACACTACTGATAAATGATACCCCGACCGAAACGAGTTTACCGGAAGGGTACGGCGTGGCCCCCTTCTTATACGTGCACCGTGTCCTGGACTTTATATTTTCAGAATTTGGTTATACTATAACCGAAAATCCTTTTAAGACGGACAAGGAACTTTCCAGCCTGGTAATCCTGAACAATGCCGCCGACTGTTGCGTGACGGGTATCCTCAATTATGCCGATTTAATGCCGGATTGTACGATTGAGGACTTTTTAAACGCGCTGTATGTACGTTTCGGACTGGTTTATAATGTCTCTTCCGATACGAAAACGGCCACTTTAAGACTGATCCGGGATATAATGGAAGATGAACCTGCCGTTGATCTGTCCCGGAATCTGACGGCGGAACCCCTTATCAATTATGAAACGGCCCGTCAGATAAAGTTATCGGCCAAAACGTCTTTTACCGGTGCCGCGCCTTCGGTGGAACGGTACGAGGACTATATCAAGGGGAACGAAAAAATGGTTATCCGTGTAAGCCGTTTCGATCCTTCCCAGGCCTCCGTGTGGCTGAACTACGAGAAGACCACCGGCAACTGGTACAAATGGGATTCGGGCAACAAGAAGCATACGTTATCATCATCCAGTTTCTTTAACTGGGACCGGAAGACGGAAAACGTAGAGGACGAGGAGCTGGCGAGCGATGATGAATGCGTGTTTATGGATTTTGCCCCGAACGGCCTTCTTTCCCCGTATTACCTGGCCGGGTATGTGCACCGTTATACCTACCTGAAAACCTCTTCCGATGATGAAGAGGATTCGGAAAAGGAGGAGACGCCGCTTTCCTTCGCTTTCGCTTTTACAAAGGCCGTTACGGAAAGTACGGATTATTCCTTCGGTTCTATTTTACCATACGCTCCGGACGGCGGAGAAATTACGTTAAAAGACGGCAGCAAACATACGATATCGCTTTTATTCCAGTTTGAAGACGGTCTGTTTGCCAAGTTCTGGCAGAAGTATGACGCCGTATTAAGGCACTCTTTTAACCAGGTGGACACAAACACCCTTTTACCGGTTCACCAGCTTATGAAAATGGATGTCTTGACCCCGGTAGCCCTGCGGGGGCAGTACATGCTTCTGGACGGCCTTTCCTATTCGCTTCCTGCGGGTAAACTGGTACCGGTAAACATTACGTTGCGTTCCCTGCGTCTGATCGGTCCCTATAATCTGGATAATGAACAGGGCATTCCCGTGTGGGGCGGTGCTTCCTACGTGTGGGTCGTATATTCTTCCAATTTGCAGAGTGTACAGGCCGGAAGGGTGGAATATTGGGAAGATTATTACCGTTATCACTGGATGTATGCTGTGTACGGTTGCCGTGTATCGAATACGATATATGACGGGTATGTTACGCCGTCAACGGATGAGGATATATTAAAAAATCCGCCCACCGCACAGGATAACATCATAGAAAAAACTTACAAATGTAAGATAGAGGTTGAAATCGAGGTAAACGAGCATTCCGGCGCGGCCAACTATTTTTGTTACGAAACGGAAGAAGTCGAATACCAGGTAAGGTTTGTCGCATCGAGGGTGCTTAGCTGATCCCGTCCTTTATTCTTCCTTTGATAAACCCAACTTTTGCAGCATGGAAAAGCAGAATAATATCATCCTTGCCCCGTCATCTTCACAGGTGACGGAGCTTTATAAGCTTTGGAGGGAAAACCATGCGGGGCGGCTCTCGGACTTTTACAAGTTCCTGACGTCTCCCACGGATCAGCGTGATCGTTTCCTTTCCGGACTTGAAAATAAGAGTGAGTTTAACGGAATATTCATCGTTAACACCTTTGAATTATGAGTTTGACAGCAAACATTGATCCGACGGAAAACGCCTTTACCGGAAACCCTGTTTATCTTTCGGTAGAAACTACTTCTATGGCGACTTACAATATAATGTATTTCGTGAACTTTGAATTTATGCGTTCCATATTTACCGGTAACGGTAATGGAAGTTTCAAGGTGAATATCGCGGAGGTCCTGGAAACGCTTTTTGTTGATATTCCCCCGTTAACGGACAGTTCCGAGATGTTGATAAGCCTTTCCGATAAACGGTATAACAAGGCGGTCGTCACGATCACCCTTCAAAATGAGGAGGAAGAAACGGCCACTTTGGTTGTTACTGCCTGGCGTGGCGGTATATCCAAACGGGCTTTTAAGAAATTGCATGAAGAAGGTAATAACATCTTTTCTTTGAAGTTCTTGAATGAATCCTGCAATTTCTTCTTTACCACCCGGAGCAATGACTGGCGTATAACGATGCGCGAGACGGAACTTTACCCGCTCTGTTTCATCTATCCGGAGCACGAGCTGAAAATAACGGAACTTCTTACCGGACAAAGCCTTGCAGTACCAGGCACGGCAGGGAATTTCTACGCCTTGAACCTGGAGGCCGTAAGACTTAAATTCTTTACCGATTACGGGGTACTGGCCAACCTTTTTGACGTGTATAGCGGTGAAACGTTCGCTCTCCGGATCGGGATCGAGCAAAGCCCGACGGTCCGCGAGCGTTACCGGCTCCGGTTCCTGAACAGTTACGGGGTTTACGAGGTGTTTTCCCTGGAAGGCGAGGCGAGCGTAACTCCCGGCATGGATGAAGACGAAGACGCTGTTTTCCGGCGTTACGATGAAATTACCGATGATTATTATTCGGATCGCATACGTACGGAGATACAGGAAGCCGTAACGGTTAAGACGGGATTCAAACGCCCGCAGGAAATACGCTTTCTTCTTGACCTGCTTTCCTCCGATGATGTCTACCTGGCAGGTTACGGCCGGGAAGAGATCAAGGTAATTCCTTCGGCGGAAGAGTTTTCTTACCGTGTCCGTCCGGACGCGCCGCAGAACGTGACGTTAAAGCTCACGTTTGCCGAGAAGGAGTCCAACTGGACGGGAGAAATCACGGAAAGCGGCTACCGGAAACCGCGGGTTCATTCCAAAGAGTTCAGTAAACAATTTAATTAATGTATCTATATGGCAACACAGGAGTATATCGATGATCTTATTATAGTCATTGAAACCGCGGAGGACGCGGAAAGCGTTACCAACCAAATGGTGGCGGCGGTTCTTGGCTTCTTGAACGAACACCTGAAACTGGTTTCCCAGGGTAAGGAAATCGAGGCGGAGGAAGCCGCCCGCATTGCCGCCGATGCAGCCTTGCAGAAGGCTATCGACGCCGTTTCTCTACGTATCGACCGGCTTGTCGGCAACAACGCTTCGCAGGCAATCGACAACTTTAACGAAATTCTTGCTTTTCTGGACGGGCTTAAAGACAGTGATTCGCTGGCCGCATTGCTGGCCGATATCAACGCCCGTATCGGCAGCGAAGACGGTTCACAGAGTGAAGACGGTTCCCTTTGGGGAAAGCTGAAAAGTCTGTCCCAGGATATTAGCAGTTGTTCCGAGGACATAAGCACGTTGCAGGCAGACCGTGACGAAATGAAACAGGAGTTGCAGGAAACTGCCGGGCGTCTGTCTTCCACCTTTACCAATGTAAACAACCTCTTGAACGCCGGCAGCGTTTATAGTGATCTGTCGGGGGTGTTTGCAGCATTGAAAACGGCGGGGAAGATTGACGATGTCCGGAAAAACGGCGTGATCCTTTCTTTCCTCACTGCCGACGGCTGGGTGACGAAACAATTTAAAGGCAATCCGGACACGGATTTTGAGAATGTCGAAAAGTGGGAGGATTTCGGCAGCGGCGGTTCAGGCGGCGGGAATACCTATAATGTAACCGGCAGTGTGCCGCTTACGGAAGGTTTCTATACCCTGGCTTCCGCCATTGCCGCGGTACCGGAGAAGTGGCGCGGCCGGGGGCGTGTCATCACCTTTGAAACATCGCTCGGCAAATGGGAGACGTACCAGTTTACCGGAACCGCCCTGGATGCCTGGGACCAGGAGGCGAGCTGGGAAGAGTTCGGCGGCAAAGGAACGGTAAAGAGCGTAACGGTAAACGGCGAGAAGCAGACGCCGGACGCGGCCGGTAATGTGAATGTAAACGTGGATATCCTGGAAGTGGACGAGACTTTGTCCGCCGATTCCACCAATCCGGTAGAAAACAAGGTAGTAACCGCCCGTTTTAACGAGGTGGACGCTTCCACGCTGTTTAACGTAAATGCGGAGGTAAGCGAGGATGAAACATCCGTCCGTCTGTCTTTCCAGAACAAAAGCGGCGCGGAAATTACCGCCGTGGATATCCCGGCCGGTTCCGGTGGAGGTTCCGGCGAAACGGTGGCTACTAAAATTGTCTTGAATGCGGCTGTAGATAACGCCATAATCAAGGAAGGCGGAAACGCCCGTCTTACTTATACATACGATCACCAATACACCACGGGGGATGAAAAGGGGGAATCTACCGGGCAAAAGGCGGATATCACCGTTACGATCAGGCGTGGAACAACTACCATGTATTCCCAGACGGTCAGCGATGTTTCCAAAGGCAGTTACGAACTGGACCTTTCAAGTTACTTGCTTGTTGGGAATACCGATATTTACGTAGTGGCAACCACAACCGATCCGACTACCGGCAAGAAACAGACCCGACAGGCGTTTACATCCGTGAAGGTTGTCAGCCTTTCCCTTACCAGCTCTTACAATCTGGCCGGGGCCATAGCCGCAGGCGGTTATACCCTGGCCGACACGATTAATATCCCTTATGCCGTGAGCGGTTCCGGAACAAAGGTCGTCACGCTTTATCTGAACGGCCGGCAACAGAACGCGCACACCATTACAAGATCGGGAACGACAAACGGCAGTTTCAGTTTGTCCCCCTCTTCGCTTGTGACCGGCCGGAATACCGTTCAAATGGTTGCCGAAATGGAGGCTTCCGCCGATCTCGTGTTAAAGTCTGAAAGTATCTATATTGATATTCTGAAATCCGGAGGATCGGCACCGTTCATCGGCACGATGATGAGTTTTCCGGACGGCCGTATTTTTACGGAGGACCATCTTGTTCCGCGCTTGGAAGCGGGGCAGTACGAACAGGTAAAATTTGACTTTGTGGCTTATGATCCTGACGCAACGCCGGCTCAAATGGACGTTTACCGGGACGGGGTGAAAACGCAGTCTGTCAGTGTGGCCCGTACTACGCAGACATATACCAACCGTTTTACGGAGCAGGGCGAGATCACTATGAAATTTAAGACGGGGGCCACGGAATACCCGTTTTATATCGACGTAACGGAAAGCGGGATCGACTTGCAGGAAACTACCGCCGGGCTTGTACTGAAACTTTCGGCAGCCGGGCGGAGCAACAGCGAATCCGATCCGGGAGCCTGGGATTATGGCGACATACATACGACATTTTCTGGTTTCGACTGGAGCAGCAACGGCTGGACGGGTGACGCCCTGAAACTTACGGGAGGCGCGAAGATTGAAATCGGGTACCGGCCGTTCTCCACGGATGCAACCACTACCGGGGCTACCTATGAAATGGAAATTCTTTGTTCGTCGGTAACGGACCGGCAGGGGGTGATACTGGACTGTATGGCCGGCGATATCGGTTTCCAGATGACAACGGAGCAGGCCCTTATGCGTGTTTCCGGCGGTACGGAAGTAAGTACGAAGTTTGCAAGTGATATGAACCTGAAAATGGCCTTTATTGTCGGGGCCAAGGCCGGTAAGCGGTTGCTGGAACTTTATGTAAACGGAATCCGTTGCGGAGCGGTGCAGTATGGGGCTACCGAAGGATTACTGCAGGCGGAACCGGTGAACATCCGTTTGTTCAGTGATACGGCGGATGTGGAGATCAGGAATTTCCGTATTTATAACCGTGCGCTTACGGATGATGAAGAATTGAACAATTACATGGTAGACCGGACTACGTCGGACGAAATGGTCCTGTTATTTGAAAAGAATGATGTTACGGGGGACAACGGTACGGATATCGACATAGACAAGTTACGCGCCCAGGGAAAGGCGGTTATGCGAATTGTCGGCGATGTGAACCTTGTCAACGCCACCAATAACAAGAAATTCGAGGTACCGGTCGATATCTATTTTTATAGCCCGCAGGGTAAGGAGTACGATTTTGTAGCAAGGAATGTCGGTCTAAGAATACAGGGTACATCATCCACCACTTATCCGCGTAAGAATTACCGTCTTTATTTCTTGCGCCTGGAAAAATACGGTACCACGCTGGAAGTTAACGGCGTGGATGTGCCGTCCCTTGAATACAGTTTCAAACCGGGAGCACGGCCGATCAGTATATTCTGTTTGAAAGCGGACTTTTCCGATTCTTCCGGTACACATAATACCGGTGCGGTGCGTATTGTGAACGACGTTTGGAAGAGGTGCGGGTGGCTGACACCGCCGCAGGCTGCATATAAGGGGGAATATGACGTACGTATAGGCGTGGACGGTTTCCCTATGGACCTGTTTTATGACAACGACGGCACCGGTGCGAATACTTATCTGGGAAAATACAATTTCAATAATGAGAAGTCGGAAAGTGCGATCATTTACGGTTTTGAAGGAATTGAAGGATTCAACGACGAAGCGGCCCTGAACGGGCAGCGTAACAAATGTATCTGTCTGGAGTTCCTGAACAACTCCGAGGCCCTTTGTCTGTTCGGGACTACCGACATGTCTTCTTTTGATGATGCGCTGGAATTTCGTTTCAAGGCGGACACTACCTGGGCGGATGCACACGAGGACGACAAGGCGGCAGTTACAAGGCTTTGGAACTGGATCGATTCATGTAAGGATGATCCCGCCAAGTTCCTGGCGGAATATAACCAGTATTTCGGTAATGACAGCCCGTTTGCATGGTATCTGATTACCGATTACTTTATGGCTGTGGATAACCGGGCAAAAAACATGATGCTGGCGACTTGGGACTCTCTGATCTGGTATTTCCTTCCTTACGATATGGACACGCTGTTCGGTGTGCGTAATGATTCGGTACTGAAATACGAATATACCATTACCCACGAAAGTTTTGACGATAGTATCGGTAGTTATGCTTTTGCCGGCCATGATTCCGTTTTATGGGAACTGGTACGGTCTTGTCCGGACAAATTGCGTGAAGTGGCGGAAACCTTGCGTAGCAATATGAGCCTTGAATATGTCCTGCAAGTATTTAACGAGGAACAAATGGGCAACTGGTGCGAGCGGATTTATAACAAGGATTCGGAATATAAATATATCCTTCCGCTTACCGAAGGGGTGACAACCGGCAGCGGAACCAGTTATTATAATTATCTGTATGCCTTGCAGGGAAGCCGTTATGCGCACCGTACTTATACCATTCAGAACCGTTTCGCCCTTTTGGATAGTCAGTATGTGGCCGGTACTTACCGTCGTGACAGCTTCGCGGCTTATTTCGGATACAAGTTCGGCAGCGATAACCGGAAAATTCGGATTACGGCCTCCGAACGGTATTATTACGGGTACGGGTACACGTCCGGAACACCGCACCAAAGCGCGGTACTTGCAGAAACGGCCGGGGCTGTGGTGGAACTGACAATGGACACGGATTTAATTGTAAACGATCCGCAATATTTCTACGGTGCAAGCCGTATTCGCGGGCTTGATCTGACGGATGTAGCCCACGCCATTGTCGGCACGTTGAACCTGAACAACTGCACGGCCTTGCGTGAACTGAATGTTAGTTGTGAGGCCGGACAGACGACATTTAACGCCCTTCTGGTGGGTAATTGCCGTAATCTTCGAAAACTCGACATATCCGGACTTAAATCTTCTTCCTTTACCGGTATGGACCTTTCAAGTAATACCAAACTTGAAACCTTCCTGGCCGGTGATACATCCCTTACCGGTGTGACATTTGCCGGCGGTGCGCCTCTGGCCGTTTGCGTCCTTCCCGGAACTTTGCAGACGCTCGAACTCCGGTACCTGAACAAACTAACCAATGCAGGGCTGCAGCTGGAAGGTACGGCAAATATCACGCGCCTTGTGATTGATAACTGTAGCCTGATCGACTGGAACACGTTATTACAGCAATGCAGTGCGACCAGCTATCTACGAATTACCGGTATAGATATGGACGGGAACGGTAATTTGCTTCGCAGGCTTATGACAATGGGCGGCGTTGATGAAGACGGGGGAAACGTGCAGACGTGCCGCCTGGTAGGTACGTACCGGCTCACCCAGTCCATGTCGGATGAAGAGTACGCCGCCACCTGTGCACATTTCCCGGAACTGAATATCATTCAGCCGCAGTTTGTCGGTATAAAAATAGATCAGACGGTAGGAGACGGGGAAAAGATTACGAATCTGGATAACTCTACCGGATATGACTATAATACTGAATTTACCCCGTCTTCCCATATATTGGAAGTGTTGTCGAAAAGACGTTGTATTCTGGCTAAAAAGACGGCGGAGGGTGAAATGACCTGTTACCCGCTTCATGATGAGAACCGAAATAAATACGCGGATAGTGACAGCGTGGAGAACGCCACGGATGCAGTATTAACCGGATCGGAAGGTGAAGTTTACATATATGAGCCTCATTACTGGTACAAGGGAGTAACGGACGTGCTGAATCAGTGCCTTTACGGTTTTATTTCAAGTAATGAGGATGCGCCGGCAGCAGCAGGGTACACCAGTATAAGATTTACCCGCGAGGAACTGGATGTGACGGAAGGGATCGGGATTCGTAAGAATACGGATTACACAACCATTGAAGAGGCGAAGAATGAATACGAATCCGGATCGTTCGCCCTGGTGGACGTCCGGGATTACAAGCAGGTTCGTTTTCCCGGTTTTGCTTCTACTCTTTACGGTGCTGTATTTATAGATGATGCCGGGAAAATAGTAAGTCGGATCAGCGTTTCAAATGCGAACGGTTTTATCAATGGTATGTATCTGTTTTGTGCCGTTCCTGTAGGGGCTACGAAACTGGCCTTTACTTTCCTTAATTCGGCGGCCTTCGATTTCGTTTTACTCACAACATCGGAAAGTGTGGAAGCGATCGAGCCGGACTGGGTAGAGCATACGGAATGCCTGGGCGGTGTTTATGAAGCCTATCTGATTGATGATGTGCTGCGTTCTGTCAGTGGTGTTTCAAGTGTAGGAACTATTTCACAGAGCCAGGCAGTCAAATACGCCCAGAACAGGGGCAAAGGTTTCCAGCTGTTCGACTGGGAGATGCACAAGGATGTGGGTAATCTGCATTTCTTTAAATACGGTAATACCGATTCGCAGGGAGTTTGCGGATATGGAACAAACAATTACCAGAAAGTGACAGGCCTTACAAATGCGCTGGGGATGCGTGATACGGTTTCTTATTATAAGGAAAAGGGCGGTTCCAATCCACAGGCGGAAGGTGCTTACCGGGACGGTGTAAATTATCAGTCCGTCAATGTGCTGGGATATGAGAATTTCCAGGGAAACAAGGCGGAATGGTTGCAGTATGTCACAGTAAACAAGACGGCGGCGGACGGAAGGTGGTTTATTACCATGCCGGACGGAACGGAACGCGTTGTACAGGGAATTACTGTTTATAATGCGGATATTTATCCTACCCACATGGTTTGGGGCCGGTATATGGATTTGATTGCGGCCAAGGAAGGCGGTTCCACTTCCTCTCATTGGTTCGACAGGTTCTATGTGGGTACCGGGCTTTCTCGTGTGGTGTATCGGTCGTACAGCCACGCGAGCGCGTTGGGCGGTGTTTCGTATGCGGTCGCGAGTTACGATTCATCGGTCACGTATGCGCTCATCGGCGTTCGGCTTGCCTTCAGGGGCATCATACGCTGGGCGGGTAGCGTCGCGGCCTTTAAAGCCATAAATCAGGCAGATTAAGATAAAAAATAGCAACGTAAAACGTTGTGCGGGTAGCGCAGGCGTCCGGAAGTAAGACGGGTGCCGGTGCTTCCTGAAAGTACAAAGGCGGATTTCCTCATATACACTCGTGTGGTGTATCGGTCGAACAACAACGCGAACGCGTTAGGCGGTGTTTCGTATGCGAACGCGAATAACGATTCATCGAACACGAATGCGAACATCGGCGTTCGGCTTGCAAACAATTAGGATAAAGAAAAAGCGCATAAGCCTTAAAGATTGGCGTACAACAGTGGGGACGTGTCCCCGGCGTGGAGCCAAGAGGAATGAGCCTCGCCAACAGCAGCCGTTTACGGCTGGAAAGGGGAAAAATAAAGCGCAGGGCAATGGGGTTTGGTAGGAATTTTTTTCGAAGAAGCCCGGCCCGGGGAATTGAAGGCTAATTTAATTATCATGTGGAGAGAAGATAATATTATAGAAGAGATTGTCGAGGACTCCAATATAGAGGACGCCATAAAAACGGTATTGCGCAAAAGAAGACGAAAGCGCAGCTTTGCCGGGCGTAGAATACTGGCGGATGTCCCGAAGGCAGTAGAGAGGATCAGGCAGCGGATCAGGAGTGGGCGGTTCAAGCTCGGAGGATATCGGGAAATGACCGTAGACGACGGGCCGAAGGTAAGGACCGTACAATCGGTTTCCCTGGAGGACAGGATCGTTCTTAACGCTGTTATGAATGTGGTGGACCGGCATTTGAAAGTACGTTTTATCCGGACTACTTCCGCATCCATTAAAAACAGGGGAACGCATGACCTTTTACAGTATATCGTTAAAGATATAAAGGATGATCCCGAAGGAACCCTGTTCGGGTACCAGTTCGATATAACGAAATTCTATGAAAGCGTAGACCAGGACATTTTGCTGGATGCAGTGAAAAAGATGTTCAAGGATAAAATATTAATCGGAATCCTGGAAGAGTGCATCCGCATGATGCCTAAAGGCGTAAGTATCGGGCTAAGATCATCACAGGGGCTTTGTAATTTGCTTCTATCCATTTACCTGGATCACCGGTTAAAGGATCAGGAGGCAGTAGCACACTATTACCGGTATTGTGACGACGGTCTGGTGCTTTCCGGTAGTAAGAAATACCTTTGGAAGGTTAGGGATATCATTCATGAACAGGCCCGTAAAGCCCGCCTGGAGATTAAAAGCAATGATACCGTTTTCCCGATCACCGAAGGTATCGACTTCCTGGGATATGTAACCCGCCCGGATCATGTACGGTTAAGGAAGCGTAACAAACAAAAGTTCGCCCGCAAGATGCACAAGGTTAAAAGCAAGAAACGCAGGCAGGAGCTGACCGCCTCATTTTACGGGCTTACAAAACATGCCGATTGCAAGAACTTATTTTATAAACTAACAGGAAAGAAAATGAAAAAATTAAAAGATCTGGGCTACAAGTACAAGCCTAAAGACGGACGGAAACGATTTACCGGGGCAAGGATCAAGTCGCCCGAACTGATGAACAAGGATGTGATCGTACTTGATTATGAAAAGGATGTTCCGACGAAAAACGGAAACCGGACTGTTATAAAGCTGGAACTCGACGGCAAGGAGAGAAAGTATTTTACCAGCCTGGAGGAAACACTTTTCATTTGTGAATCAGCGGCAAGAGACGGAGAACTGCCTTTTGAAGCACATTGCGAAGGTGAAGTAAGTGAAAAAGGATTGATAATTATACATTTTACTTGAAATGATACGAATTTATGCAGACAGCAAGGCGGAACCGGTAAGATGTACCAACCGCCGCCGGGGAATCTGGCGTATTACGTGGGATTACCAGGAAACAGAGACAGCAGAAGGAGTGCAGCGTAGTTACATGGAAGAGACGTTCGATCATCTACCCGCACTGGCAGAAATCAAGGCGGTTATTAATGAATGGTATAACCGGAAGATAACCGACACGATCGAAAGCGGGTACGTATGGAACGGCCTGAAAGTCTGGCTTTCCATGGAGAACCAGATGAATTATAAGACGGCGTACGATCTTGCCTTGCAGACAGGCGGGGAAAACCTTCCTGTTACTTTCAAGCTCGGGGAAGAAGACAACCCGACGTTTTACGAGTTTGCAAGTATGCAGCAACTACAAGAGTTTTACACCGGTGCCGTGAAACATATACAGGAGACACAAAAGGAAGGCTGGGAACTTAAAAAGGCGATAGACTGGAGCGTTTATACGTTGGAGTAGAAAAAGTGAAGGGGGAAGCGGGAAACACGTTTCCCCTTCACTCTTTTAGTTATAACATATCATCAAAGGCGTGTATTCCCGCTTCGCGTTCATCTTCCAGAGCATGTGCGTAAACCATTGTCATAGTTATAGAACTATGTCCCAAAAGGTGGGATAGCGTTACGATATCATGTGTTTTCTTATAATACAAGGTAGCGAATGTATGCCGCCCGGTCTTTGAACTGATATCCTTTGTTATTCCTACTTTACCGGCTATTGTTTTCAATACCCGGTTTATATCCTGATCCGTGGGAAGGTTCATAAACAAGTTACCTTTTGTACGTCCGGCCCGGTAATATTCATAGATATAACGTGCCGGGTCCGATAAGGGTACAGTTACCGGTATTTTTGTCTTACCTCGTGTGTAGTGTAGTTCATTCCCTATGAACTGGTTTATCTGCAATGCTTTTGCATCGCCTATATGCAAAGAAGTAAAACAAAGAAACAGAAAAAAACGGAGTACGTTCTGGGTACATTCTTCCAGGCGGCCGGACCGGTACAAGGCGGTCAGACGGAGGAGTTCTTCTTCCGTCAGGTATATAACTTCACTTTTGGGGCGACGTATCTTTATGGCCGCGAACGGGTCCTGGTCCATATAACCGCCGCGTATGGCGGCACCTACATATATTTTGATAGTAGCCATGTTACGCCATGCCGTAGAATCCATGTTACCTATTTTGCGAAGATATGCAAAGAAAGACAGGAGAAATTCGTGGGTAATCTCTGAAAATACAAGGCCGGGTGCGAATGTTTCCAGTTTCTTGATGATAGAAACGTGATGTTTCCAGGTACCGAAAGAAATAGTTTTGCTAATTTGTTTGAGGTAAACCCGTGCAAAATCAAAGAAGGTACCAAAATCGGAGGGATTGTTATACTGGCGGAAGAAACTTTCTTTTGTCAGCGTCTCATTTTTAAGACGGGCACGGACAAATATATCGCTTACTCGTGAACGGATATTGGAGATGATTAAATTTTTATCCTTACTTTCTTTGTCCCGGCCTTTTATCACTTCGTTTTGCTCATCCCATTCTTTAGAGGTGACACTTAACCTTACCGCGATCCTTATTTTCTCGCGGTTGATATAAAATTCCACATACAGGGGGAGCCGGTCGGTTTTGCCTTTTTTGCCTTGTCTTACAACTCTTATTGCCGTCATTTTTATATGCCTATTTTATGCCTGTAGAGGGGATATGCCTACAAATATGCCTACACAGGCAGGTTATTAAAAGTTAAACGGGGCGAAAGTAAAACGTTTAATATCAGCTATTTAAAAGAAAAATCCGATAACATTTAACTGTTACCGGATGTTAATAGTGATTCCGTTGCGATTCGAACGCAAGACCCACGCCTTAGAAGGGCGTTGCTCTATCCAGCTGAGCTACGGAACCATCCTTAATTGCGAGTGCAAAGGTACGGTTTTTATTGAAATTACCAAAAGAATCCGCAACTTTTTTGCATTAACAATCTATTTTTTTTCTATTCAGCATCCAAGCAAAAGGTAAATAGCAACAAATATGGAAAGCGTAAGACACTATATATGAATCTATTCCAACCCATTCCACCAAATTCGTATACATCAATGAAGAAAAGAACTGAACTATAAAAAAAAGCACCACAAAGTAATCGGCAAAACGAGAAAAGAGACAGGACATACCTTTTATTATATCCTTATCATCCCGAAAACGTCCCGATGCATAACCGAAAGCCATACCCGACAATCCCACACCAAACGAAATGAGATAATAAATCCCTTTTTGAAACGGAGAGTTCGTGAGAGATCCCGTCACGCTACGCAACATAGTCCATGGGGCAAAAGTGGTGCAAATAATCATTATGATATAAACAAGCAGTATACAACCTGCCAATATCAACGCACGTTTTTCCTTACGGGAAATGGGCTTTCCTCTTTTCACTATCCTCCCCAACGTACCCCATACCCCGGAATGAACCGTAATGCCGAACCCTAAAAAAAGCATCATTACTATGCCCAATGCCGGTGTCTGGACAAAATTCCCCATAGCATGCCTCAATTCCCACCGGATTCCTTCGGGACTGAGCAGGCTTTGCACCTTCCCCAGCCCATAAATACTTCCTATCCATGAGAACAAGGCTACAGCTACCGTCAGCAGAAAAAACACAGTAGCGGTATGAGGAAAATAATATTTACTCTTCATCCGGTTCCAAATTATCAATGTCAAGAATCCGCAACTCGAAAGCACGGGTCACCAATCGACAGGCATTGACACCACTTCTTTCATCCAATGTGAACAAACGGTTTATCAATTCATTCTGACGCTTCTCTATGGATTTGACCCCGAAAGGCATCCCTTTCAGATTAGTAATCATTTCTTTGGTATACCCCAAGGCCAGATGGCGAAGCAAACGCTCATCATATTCATCAATATCATAATTAATGACAGCTTCCTGCCTGCGCTGCTCCTGAGCCACCGACTGCTTGAAACGTGCCACTATTTTCTCCAGAATGGGATAATTGAAAACCAGTTTCTTGCCATCCATCACCGCCTGTACATCTGTGGCAGTCAGCAACTCTCCCGTCTTCAGGATTATACCATCCGCACCCGCATTCAGCGCATCCACCCATAACTTTTCGTTCAATACCTCACCAGTAAAAATCAGCACCTTCATATCCGGATAGTTCTTCCGTAAAGAAGAACAGATTTCCACACCGATGGTAGTCGATCCCCCCAAGCCCAAGTCCAATAAAACCATATCGGGCAACTGCACTTTCAGCAATTCCCAAAACTCATTCTCAGTCATAGCCGTTCCGATGACTTCCGCATTCGGAATTTCGTGTCTGAATATCTCTTCCGTTCCTTTTAATTCCAGTTTGACATCCTCTACAATGATGACTTTAAATCTATTATTCTCCATAATATGCATTGTTTTTTTACATTCTACATTCAACGGGCAGGCAGGGTGAACCATACGGTGAACCCTCCTTCAGCGGCAGGCTGCGCATTGATACGGCAACCGCGTCTTCCGGCAAATTCATCATGGTCACGAATCACCTGCTTACAAATAAGGTATTCCGTACCGGTCAGAACTCCTTCCTGCCCCTGCTTCATACGAGACAGATGCGGGTAGAACAACAAGTTCAACTCCTCCTGCGACTTTTCGCGACGCGTATCGCGGAAATCAAACCGCACAAAATCCTTATCCTTATAAATACACAATTCCAAAACACCATCCACCTCGTATGATAGCGCTTCATCTATTAAATTCTCCAACATAAACTTCAGCTGAATGACATCTCCCAATACGGAAACATGTTCCACCTCCGTCCTCAGTTCTACCCGATGCGGCATACGTTTTCCAGCACGTTTTATATACCGTACCGCATAATCGGCCAGTTCGCCGGCTTTCACAACACCTCTGCGGAAAGTAATTTCTTCCAACTGACGTGCGGCGCATGAACTCAGCAAAGTAAATATATCCTTATAATAACTGATCAACTCACCAATCGTTTCTACTTGCACAGCTTCGTTTTCTCCAGCCTGACGGGTGTTCAACCTGTCGATAATCTGTTTTATCCGGTTAGGATAATAGATTGTCTCATGCTTAATGGTTGACAAGCAATTGTCCAATACCAGATTTTGCACATGCAACTGGTTTTCCTCCCGTATGGCTCGGCGCGCATCATCCTGCGCACTTTCTATATCCCGATATTTCTGCGCCATCAGTACCACTGCATTATATACAATGATGGCTACATATCCGGCCACAAGCTCCAGCATCAAGCGGTCGTCCTCACGCTCCACAGGCAAAGCGATTTTCAATGCCAGCACACCCGTGCAACGATTCTCGTTACCTGCTTCCACCCACAAGGGCAAACATTTTACCCTATCTTTCTCACGCCAATAAGGTGTCTTCGCGTCAAAACTACGAGCCATCATCTCACGCATTTCTTCATTCTCATCCTCCACCGGTGAAAAAGCATAATTCAAGCTGTGGTTGTCTTCACTATAAACCGCTACGCCCAACACATCAACGGGCAGCAACTCATTCACCGTCTCAAACATATCATTGACCAGACTTGCAGCAATATCCCGGTCGGCCCTTCCGTCAAGCAAAGAGGCCGAAAACACCTGCTTGTTGATTTCCAACACCTGTTCCAAGTTATAACGATAAATCAAACGGTGGCGGAAATACAGAATATAATATCCCACCAGCAATACCAACAAAATAACCACACAAAGAATGATAGCCACCGTCTTATTATTGGCAGAAAGCTGCATCTGGCGGCAATATTGCTCCAATGAGGTGTCCTCACTGATCTGTTTGTACAGCGCCGTATAAGCATTATTGTTATAACGATAAGCCTCCAGATTACCTAAAGCCAAAAAGGCGACTGCTGCCTCGTTGCGAACATCCAGCAAGGCATAGTAATCGGTATCAAAATGCCGGTTGAACCAATCTAAATCCGCTGCTACCCCCTCTCCTTCCAATTCCAACAAAGGCCCTTTGCTGCCCGAATACATAATATAATGCTTATTCAAACAATATAGAGCACTGTCCGCATAACACAATGCCTGTTGATATAATCCATCAATGTTACAATTGTAAACATCGTATGCATATTCATTCGCAACAGCCAATAATTTATCATATCGCTGAATGGAATCATTGACAGTGAGCTGTTCCGCTTTCCCATCTTTCTCCCTCCCCTCATTACATCCTGCCAGGACAGGAAGAAAAGCGACCAACACCAACATCAACGTTTTGCGCACTCCTTTGGGCAAACGGAAATAGAAACGGCTGCCTTTCCCCAATTCACTTTCTATCCGGAACAGGCAGACCCGGAATATCTCATTGGTCTTCTTATATTTATCAATAATGCCTTTGCAATTCATCAAACCGAAACCGTGACCTTTATTCTTCTGCAATTCGCTGACATTTTCGCTGGTCTGCAATCCGATTTTACCCGAATCATAAACTTTCTCACTCAGAATACGCTCCACATCTTCCTGTGAAAGTCCCGGACCGTCATCTTTCACCGAAATCTCCACGTAAGATTCCGTTTCCTGCGCATAAACAGAAACATTTCCTCCCGGCTGCGTATATTTACGGGCGTTTTCCGTCAATGTATTTATCATGAAAAGCGTCAGAGCCTTATCCGCTTTCACAATGGCGGCAGTCGGCTCTATGGTCAGAGTCTGTTGTTTCATCTCGAAAGTCTTACGCCCTTTTACCAGTACATCAAAAAGGGAATTCAACTCAAAATTCTCTATATTCAAACTCAGTGTCCCCTGCCGCATCTTAATCCATAAGGCCAGAATATCATTATACTCATTGATACGGGTAATCAGTTCGTCGATATAACGGTATTTGCTTTCTTTTATTTCTTCGTTCTGAATGTAGTTGTGTGCGGTTAGTTTATGCACTTCATTCATGATGCGGTCTATATAAGGCATAATGCCTGTGACAATAAACAGACAGGCTTTCTTCACCAGATTCTGCCGTTTATTCTCCGCCAAATGCTGTTCATGGACATATTGCTCCTTTTCCAGCCGTTTCCGTTCATCGCCCAACGAAATAAAAGCCAGTCCATTCTCCAGTGTCCACGAAATGTAAGGTGTAATGACCCTCATCAGTGCTTTATCATCTTTCTTCATTTTGTGCTCCGAATACAGGTGCACCTCGCCCAAAGGTTGTTCCCTGCCCGGAATATTCAAGATAAAACTTGTACAAATCCCTTGCCCCGGCACCTCATTCCCCTCTCCATTTTCAGCCACAATACGGAAGTCCGTCGCTCCCACCAACGAAAGGATATCCTCTTTCACCGAGGCAACTACCGCTTTTGTCACATCCTCTATCTCCCCCGCATCAATGGGTACGGAAGCCGTTATCTTACGGCATATTTCCAAAGTACGTTTCAACTTATCAATATAAAGAGCATTCCGCACACGCCATCTTTTATTCAATATCCAAAATAGAATGATAAGGACAACGATACCAATCACCACTACCACCAGAAGTCCGTTCAAGGCCTCCGATTCCTTTTCCAACGCATTATAACGGCTCTCCAATTCTTTGTCCTGGCGGGTGTAGTCCAAAATATCCAGATAAATATTACGATTATAATCCGACTGGGGTTTCATTCCTAACGCTGCATATGTTACACTCAATTGTTCACGGAAACGGGCAATCCATTCGGGAACACTTTTTATACCATCGTCATTAATCCATTCCAGTTCAATGGAAGTGGTAGCCATGGGAACATACGGACGTAGCCTGTCCATGGTATCCGTACAATGGTAATATTTCTCGTGATGCCGATTGACGTACCCCAGTGCTTCCGACAAGTAATGCAGCGCGTCTTCATACCTGCCTTGCTCGTTGCTGCACGACGCCAAAGTGCGGTATGTACCCGAAATCTGATACAAATCTCCATATTTTTTGAACAAATCCAAAGCCTGCCAGGCAAAACGCATGGTCAATTCCTCCCACGACAAGTCCTCGTTATTGATGGCACGCATCACATTGGGACGCCTTTCCATTATCAAATCGAAATTTTTCCTCTCTTTCAGCAATTCTGCCATTGCCTGAGATGCATTCGCCTCGAAATAGACATACCCGTATTCCCTGCTGATACCCAGACATTCTATCAGATAGTTAAACTCACCCAATACCACATCCTGCGGTGTATCCGCTTCATACATACCGCCAGACCCTTTCATATAATAATAATAGAGCAATTGGGCAGTATCACTTTCCAGCGCCTCGTCTACTTTTATTTCATTAATCGCCTCCAAAGACTGCTGTTCCTGCTGCAAATAATAGTAATAGATGGCAGAAGCAATGGAAAACTCGGAACGGGCATAATTAAGCCGCTCCAGCTCTCCGGGATCGGTTATAGCAGAACGGTCATCACTGATACGCTTCATACGCCGTAACGCACTGTTACGATAATCATAGAACTCCTTGTTCATGGCGGTACGCTGACAAATTTTCATCATACCGATATCTGCTATCAAACATTCCAATTCATTGTTTGATTCCTCATATACGCGAAGAAAAAGATCTTCGGCTTTTTCAAAGTCCATGTGGATAAAGGCGCAGAAACCCTGATTATTCAATGCCCCGGCACGCAGGGAGGGGAATCCATCCGCCAGTTTGTAGGCGTCATGCGCCGCTTTACACGCTGTGTCCAAATTTTTATAGCGCATACGATAAGAAAGCAAGTTCAAAGAATCCGCCTGACGGTATATAGCCATATCCTTCTTCTTTTCACAAGAAAAGAAAGTCCCTGCTATAATCAATAAAACCGCCCATACAGGCAATAGACACATATTCTTCATAAACATCCCTTCTCCTTTAGGTTAACCACCCACCAATAAAAATACAAAAATATCAATTATCCCCCGAAATAAAAGCAAAACCTGGTAGAAAATAAGAAAGCCACCCCGAAGGATGGCTTATAAAAATCTTTAAAAGACGAATGAAGGATTATTTAGAAGCTTCCAAAGATGCTTTTCTAAATTCTTTCATCAGTTTTTCCAATTCCAATGATGCTTTACGTGCGCGTGTTCCTGCAGCTTTGTTACCTTTTTCAATCTGCAATGCTGCATCAGACATAAAAGCTTCGTTCAATTCTTTGATTTTAGCAATTAATTCGTTCATGTTCTTTTTTTTATAAATTATAAAACGGTTCAAATTAAATTCTTTTTTGGCAATAAATCTCCTATCCATCTCTTTTTTTACGATTTTTCAACAGTTGATCCTCGTTTACAGGGTATTTCAATCCGTAACAGGCAATATTAAAACGCCCTCTTGAATTTACAAACGATTATCAGCTGAAAATATAAACAATCACTCCGGTTATCAACACATACGCCAATGCATATGGAATGGCGGATTTTAGGATTTCTCCTTCTTTTCCCTGTTGGTTTCCGGCAGAAGTGGCAATAGCGATACTTTGCGGAGAAATTATTTTTCCACCTGTCGCCCCCACCGTATTGGCTGCCGACAACCAGTCGGGACTTACTTGAATATGCCCGGCCACATTAGCCTGTAATTTGCCGAACAAAATATTTGAAGAAGTGTCACTGCCCGTAATAAAGGTACCCAGGCAACCTATAACAGGGGCAAACAACGGATAAAGACTTCCTGTAGCAACTGCCAAAGCAGTGGCTATAACTGAAATCATACCTGCCGTATCCATGATAGTGGACAAACTCACCAGACAAATTACCGTGATAAAAGTTTTCTTTAACTGCTTTACCGTATTCCAGAGTACAGCAAACAGCTCCCATATCTTGGCTCCCTGTATCAGCCCGCCGACAAACGTGCCTACAAAAAGTAAAACTCCCGCATGGGTCAGCCAAGAAACCGTATAATTCATAGTTGAATCATTAATCGGAAGACTGATACGGGTCACCCAATTATTTTCAAGTGTTGTACGTAAACCGGGAAACAACGGACTAGTCAGAACAATCAAGAACAAGATAAGAAGATAGATACTCCACGCGTTCAGTACCTCTAGCCCTTTCAATGTGCTTTTCCTTACTTTTTCCTCTTTAGAAGCAGTCAGTTTGCCATAGGCCACAATAACAATGATGGATAAAATACTTCCAATAATAGCCGGAGATTCCGCCCCCATATAACGAGCGGCAACATACTGGCTGCCTAACGACACACCACCGACCAACAAAGACAGGAAGATATTTTTAGGTAAGGATCTTAACTTCGGATCGGTCAGGAACAGCAATACGAAAGGAATGAGAAACATCAGTACCGAAAGCTGCAACACGACATTGGCGCTTAGCACCAGCACATCCAGATTCGTTTCTTTCGCCAATACCAGGACCGGTGTACCAATAGCCCCAAAAGCAGTAGCCACACTATTGGCAATCAAACTGACTGTTGCCGAAAAGACCGGTTTGAATCCGAGACTGACAAGAATCGCCGCAGGTATAGCCACTGCCGTACCAAATCCTGCCATAGCTTCAAGCAAGCCGCCAAATCCCCATGTCAACAGCAATACCTGAATACTTTTATCGGTAGAAATAGAAGAAAACTGTTGCTTGATAATCTCCATTTTTTCAGTCTTCAATAAAACATTATAGCTGAATATCGCCATCAAAATAATAATCAGAATAGGAGAAACAGCTTTCAATGCACCATACAGAAAAGAAGACAGCAAATCGTTTACCGGAAAATGAAAGCCGAAAAAAGCAATCAGCATAGTAACGACAAGGGAAATCACACTACTTTTGTCACCGGACATTTTAAAAAACGCCATCAGGATAATTAATAGCAATACCGGAATAATAGCAAGGACTAGATTCATAACCATTGTATTTAAGTTAAAGAAACGGTATCCATAAACTCTTAAATTAAGCCTTTGAAACCCCACTTCCGCAAAAATTCTTTTTTTAATAACAAAAAAGAATCCTATTTGGATTAATGATCTATCCTTTTTTATCAGTAAAAATAAAGTAATGCCAGAAGCATGTATAATGTATCTTTACACAAACCTCCGGCATACACTTCTTATCCATATATTGATTTTATATTGTAGTAATATTCCTTATTCTATTAATATATCTTATTAAATTCCAGCTAATGCCTGATCCAAATCGGCCAGCAAATCATCTATATGTTCCGTACCTATTGATAAACGCACTGTCCCCGGATAAATACCCTGTTCCGCCAATTCTTCCGCATTCAACTGGGAGTGAGTGGTACTGGCAGGATGGATAACCAATGACTTCACATCGGCGACATTGGCCAATAAAGAAAAGATTTCCAAACTATCGATGAAACGATGTGCTTCTT
The DNA here is from genome assembly GCF_040911965.1 of Phocaeicola sp. RTP21359st1_B8_RTP21360_211022. Classification (NCBI taxonomy): domain Bacteria; kingdom Pseudomonadati; phylum Bacteroidota; class Bacteroidia; order Bacteroidales; family Bacteroidaceae; genus Phocaeicola; species Phocaeicola sp. RTP21359st1_B8_RTP21360_211022. Next base: position 47,222 of record NZ_JBDFXP010000013.1, on the reverse strand, counting down.
CCTGACCACCTTTCACTTCGATAGTGAAAATAGAACTAGCTCCATTGGGGAAATAACGCTGATACAGAGCATGGTCAGGATGTTCCGGCAAGGAAGGGTGATTTACTTTCTTGATCTTCGGATGATTTTTCAAATGCTCCACCACTTTCAACGCATTCTCTACATGACGTTCCACACGCAATGAAAGTGTCTCCAATCCCTGCAACAGAATAAAAGCATTAAACGGACTGATAGTTGCACCGGTATCACGCAATAAAATAGCACGAATACGGACAGCATAAGCAGCCGGACCTGCCGCCTCTACAAAACGCACCCCATGATAGCAAGGATCCGGTTCTGTCAGTTGAGGGAATTTACCTGATGCCACCCAGTCAAATTTACCTGAATCAACAATCACGCCACCCAGTGAAGTTCCATGACCACCAATAAATTTTGTAGCGGAATGTACCACAATATCTGCTCCGTGCTCGATGGGACGAATCAGATAAGGAGTACCAAAAGTGTTATCAATAATCAAAGGTATGTGATGGCGATGTGCTATTTCCGCCACAGCCTCTATATCTATAATATTCGAATTAGGATTCCCCAAAGTCTCGATAAACACCGCCTTTGTATTCTCCTGAATAGCTTTCTCAAAATTAGAAAGATCACCAGGGTCCACAAATGTAGCAGTCACACCATAAGTCGGCAACGTATGCGCCAGCAGGTTATAAGTACCTCCGTAAATAGTCTTTGCAGCTACAACATGATCACCTGCACGAGTAATGTTCTGAAACGCATAAGTAATGGCAGCAGCCCCGGAAGCTACCGCAAGTCCTGCCACTCCCCCTTCCAATGCAGCCACACGTTGTTCAAAAACACCTTGTGTGGAATTAGTCAGACGCCCATAAATATTACCCGGATCTTGTAAACCAAAACGTGCGGCTGCATGTGCCGAGTTATGAAATACATAAGATGTAGTCTGATAAATAGGAACTGCACGAGCATCCGTAGCCGGGTCTGGCTGTTCCTGTCCTACGTGAAGTTGTAATGTTTCGAAATGTAATTTTTTTGTAGCCATAATCTTTATCTTTTTAAAGTTATATATTTCTGTTTTTACCTGTTGCAAAGGTATTAAAGGCAGTTATATCAAACAAGATATACTAAAAATAAAGAAAATAGAGCTACAATTATCACTATTTATAGAACAAATATTCTATTTACAAACGGATTATTACCTCCTGGAAGAAAATTATTCTTTGGCGACATCTAACAAAATAAAGTGACGGCCGATTCACATCGACCGCCACCAGACAATTAATACACACAATACGATTAATACAAAAAATCACTCATGATCATGTTCCGTTTCAGTACCTCCATCCGCACTCAAGACAATATTACGAGCCACTTCTGTCTGATTGCCCGCCGCATCGGTACACCATACCATCAGATGATAATCTCCGGGAGCAGCATCGGCCGGAATAACAATATCATGATGATGTACTTTTGTATTCTTCAAACCGGAAACATCATATACCTTGTCAAAAGTAAAAGCTGTGTTTTTCTCTCCGGCTGCCCGGGAATCATGTCCGTGGTGGTCAAAATTATTATGAATATTGATTTTATACGATCTCAACATCACATCATCTGACAGATTCATTTCAAAATGTACCCCTTTCCCATTACCAATTTTCAACACCGCTCCCTCTTCGGGTTCTATCAAATCGATCACGGGCTTTGTTACATCCCCTTTTTCATCATTATCACACGCAGGCAGACAAACAGAGCATATAGCCAAAAAGCTGATTACAAGAAAATAAAATTTTGTTTTCATTTTAATAATTGTTTAAATGGTACTTTAATCGAAATCTGAAAGCTTCTTCCCGGTTCAGGGATTTCCACTTTCCTATAAAAACTCAAATGATTGTAATATTTCACATCCGACAAATTACGAATGCCCAAAGATATTTCAATATCCGCCTTGGCCATAGGTATATGAATACTTCCACCCAGATGAATCAAACAAGCTCCGGGTGTGCGGTCTTCATTCCTCGCTATACGGTTCTGCGAAGCTATACTTTGAAGTTCAGCATACAACTGAAAATCCTTTTTATTCCATGTCAGAATATTACGCATGGATACAGGAGGTGAAAAACTTAAAGCCGTATGTTCGTCACGATTATAAGTATAGACATACTCACCGACTAAACGATAATTAAAATGGCGTAGAAAATCCATATTGAAATTTATCTCACCACCCATGAACAAAGCACGTGCGCCACTATATTGATAAATCTGTCCAGCATGGGGCAATACAGACCATTCTCCCATAGGGCGCAAATAAATATAATTATCAAACCAACTGGCAAAAGATGAAACAACCAGTTCCATTTTTTTATAAGCCAAGGTATAGGAAGCATCAATCTGCCATCCTTGTTCCGAAGAAAGAGTGGCATCCCCTTTTTCATGACGGAAAGTTCCGTGATGCACTCCGTTGGATGCTAATTCATTGACTCCCGGCAAACGGAAGCTACGTCCCACATTCATCTTCAGAAGATGACCGGCAGCGGGTGTCCACACTACTCCCGCCGAACAGGAATAATTACCATAAGCCCTGTCCACCGGATAACTTCGCCAACGATATGCCTGTATTACCTCTTCTTCATATCCCTGTCTGTGCAGATACTCCACCAAATAAGGATCTTCGAATGCCGCTATATCAATCCTTCCCCGATCATAACGTATCCCACCAGTTACAGACAACTGATTATCCAATCGGAAAGTCGTCAGCCAAAAAGCTCCGGTAGTAAAACGCTTGTATTCCGGTAGCAGAAAAGAATATCCGCCAATCGCATTTTTCTGTATCTGCATATTCCACCCTGCCATATGCTCCCAGGAAGAAGAGCTGGACAACCGCAGCTTCAGAGAGGAGCTGAATGTATGCAGTTTGAACACCAGTTCCCTATCCGGATCCTTTGCAGGCATCATCTGAGTGTCATAATGGGTATGGAAAGCACTCCATTCCTCCCGATGATTGAACTGATAGCCGAAATCACCTGAAAGTTGTATCCCATTCCAAAGATACTGTTGATGCGTGGTTACTTTAAGATGGTTCACTTTGCTATAAGGCAATTCAATATTACGGCTGTTCTCATCATCCTCCAAACGGGAAATATCAGGAATGCCATGAGCACCGAGAAAGAAGCCCATCTTCTGATAAACATTGCTCACAGCAATATTCATCTGATAAAACTTCTTTCTATAATCTCCCATGACAGAAACATTGCGCTCGAACCCAGCGGTGTTTTTCAGCTTACGACCGTAAACAGGCACCAACTGGGTAAGATATACAATGGTATCGACCGGTACATGATAATCTCCATAGTGCTGTTCTGAAAAACGTACTCTGACCAGCCATGCATTCTTCTCAATACCTAGCATCAGTGAACCGCCCACAGTGCCGTTCACTGATTTTCCCAATAAGGCAGCCTCACCAAAAAATCGGTTCTCTTTTTGTGGAAGCAAAGGAAGGATTTCGATGACACCTCCCATCGCATCACTGCCGTAGAGCAGTGAAGACGGACCTTTCAGAATCCGTACCTCGTCTACATTAAAAGCATCAATTTCCAGTCCATGGTCGGCCCCCCATTGTTGCCCCTCTTGTTTTATTCCATTTTCGGATACGGCAATACGGTTGAATCCCAAACCACGAATCATAGGTTTGGAGAATCCCGCACCAATATCCATCGAGTGTACACCGGGAACATTTTTCAAAGTCTGTACCAAATTACCGGTAAAATGCCGGTTCAAATAATCTTTCTGAAACAACTCGAGTGTCAGGGTAGTCTTTTTCTCCTGAGCATGTCGGTAAGATCCAGTCACCACCACTTCGGATAAATCCACACTTTTAATCGTATCAGAAACTACCTGTGCATTTGAAAACAAGGTAAAAAACATTCCCAGCGTACCCGAAACATATCTGATACGCATAAATTACAATCATTTGATGTTGTGAATAAATAAAAGATACTATGTGAATCAGCAAACGGGAGGTGCACGCAGATAATAAGGATAAGATTTAACCTGGCAAACCTTATCCACTGTTATTTTCGGCTGATAATCAAAAACCGGAAGAACAATATGAAGTTGTAATGTTTCAACTTGTGTAAAAGGTGAAAGTGTGAAATTGCACACGGGACACTGATGAGAGGAATCATGAGAATTCCCACTATCAGAATGGCAAACGGCATCTTCTTCATGGTGGTGAAAAGTCTTCACCATGAAAAATGGCATAAGCGTCATTAACAACAGCCATGCTATAAAAATCCTGCCTTTTGCGTTTTCTCTCATTTTTGTGTTCAGTAAGACCACTACAAAAATAGAAACAAATAACAAACTCACAATAACATTTTATATTTATTATTAGTTTCATCCACTTTTTACCTACAAATGGGTATGTATACAAAACCGAGGTAACTTCCCAGTCACCTCGGTCACGACAGATCTTTATTTTCTAGAACAGCCTACAATCCGGTCATTCTAAAAAAGAGTAACCACTCCGTAAATAACAGCGGCCAATATTCCACTGACAGGAATAGTCAACACCCAAGCCGTCATCAGGCTTCTTGTTATTCCCCATCGGACGGCTGAAAGACGCTTAGTAGCACCCACTCCGATAATAGCTCCTGTAATGGTATGGGTTGTACTTACAGGTATTTTCAAATATTCTGTCAGATACAATGTAAATGCGCCAGCAGTTTCCGCAACAACTCCCTCCAAAGGAGTTACTTTGGTAATCTTAGTTCCCATGGTTTTCACAATCTTCCATCCGCCTGACATCGTTCCTAAAGAAATGGCAGTAAAACAAGAAAATGCCACCCAATCCGGCAAATCATTGATACTATTTATTCCCATTCTTAACCCTTCCGAATGAGCAGCGATCAGGGCAGCAGCAATAATACCCATTACCTTCTGGGAATCATTCAGTCCATGCCCTATACTGAACAAAGCCGAAGAAACAAGCTGCAATTTCTTAAACCACATCTCAGCCGTATTCGGATGTGCACGACGACAAATGTGAAGGACAAGCAACGTAAATCCAAAAGCAACAACCATCCCTATAAATGGTGCCAAAAAGATAAAAACAGCAATCTTCAAAATAATATTGAGCTGAATGGCATCAAAACCATGAGCCATAATAGCAGCACCGGCAAAACCTCCGATCAGCGTATGCGAAGAAGAAGAAGGAATCCCCTTCCACCATGTAAACAGATTCCAGACAATAGCTGCAATAACCCCCGAAAGAATAATCGGCAAGGAAATATACTGTTCCACTACTGTCTTGGATACAGTATTGGCTATTCCGAACCCTCCGATTATACATTTAGCAATAAAGAATGCAACAAAATTAAAAAATGCCGCCCATATCACCGCTTGGAACGGAGTAAGAACCTTGGTTGACACAATGGTGGCTATTGAATTGGCTGCATCATGAAATCCGTTAATATAGTCAAAAATCAAAGCCAAAGTAATAATAATCACTAATAATTCCATATTGTACCTTCTGCTTTTATGCGTATTTCACAATCAGGTTTCTCAAGATTTTTCCTACCCGTTCTGCCGCATCGGTCGTTTTCTCCAATTCATGCATTATCTCCTTGATCTTAATCAGTTCTATGCAATCCTTTTCTTCCTCAAATAGTTTCTTAACAAAGAGTTCATATACATCATCCGCCTGATTCTCTATGTCATGCAATTTTGTACAACATGCTCTTAATTCAGTAGGCTTTTTACGGAAAATTTCCAATTCGTCCATTGCCTTACTTATATAAACAGCCGCTTGCTGTATCAACAAACTCAACTCTTTTCCACTATTAGCAATGGGATGGGGATTATAGATCGTGATACGTTTGGCGCAACTGTTAATCCCATCTATTACATCATCCATAGTTGATGCCAAATCGTGAATATCCTCACGATCAAAAGGGGTTATGAAAGTTTTTCCCAATTCGTCAAAAATTAAATGAGTCTGCTTGTCACCTTCACGTTCCATATCTTTGATGCGTTTGTAATAGTCTTCTCTCTCTTCCGGCTTATCATGCTGCATGCTTTCTACCAATAAATCCGATGATGAGGTCAGGATTTCAGACAAACGTTTCAACATAGGGAAAAACTTAGGTTCTTGAGGTGTAAATCGACTAAAAAAAGAATTTTTCATAAATGTAATTTGAATAAATTGTTTTTGATATGTTTGATTTTAGTAATGGCGAGTTTTCCACTTATTCCTGCCTACTTCTATAACGGCAGGCAATATAGAAACGACAATAATAGCCACAATCAGCAATTTCAGATTTTTCTGTACAAATGGAAGATCACCGAAAAAATAACCGGCAAAACAGAAAATACCAACCCACAAAGCTCCCCCTATCAGATTATACACCATAAAATAATAATAATGCATTTTGCCCATACCTGCTACAAAAGGAGCAAATGTACGGACTATAGGTACAAAACGGGCAATAATGATGGTCTTTCCTCCGTATTTTTTATAAAATTCATGTGTTTTTTCCAAATGACTTTGCTTAAATATACGGGAATCGGGATTATTGAAAAGTTTATTTCCAAAAAAGTGTCCTATCATATAATTACAGGAATCGCCCAGCACAGCTGAAAGAAATAAAACCAAAGCGAGAATATTAACTTCCAAAGGCATATCGGGCAAAGCCGAAATAGCTCCCGCGACAAAAAGCAAAGAATCTCCGGGGAGGAATGGAGTGACAACCAATCCCGTTTCGCAAAAAATGATTATAAACAGTATGACATAAGCCCAAGTATGATATTCTTGAACAATATCTATCATATATTGGTCAATGTGAAGTATAAAGTCCAATAAAAATTCCATTATATATTAGTTATTAACATATAACACCGTTCATAAAAGAAACAAGCATCCACCCCAGTTCCCATTATGAAAATATAAAAACAAAAAAATGTAAGATATAAAAAACAGACCTTGCCGAGAAGAAAAAATAAACTAAATAAGAATACGCCTCAACTGATAAATATAGTATTCACTGGAATATTGAGTAAAATAAAGAATAGGTGAAAAAGAAATTTGCTTTTCTTCAGGAAGAAGTACTTTCAAGAATCTGGCCAACTTGGCTATGACGGAAGCAGAGGAATGAGTTCGCAGAATTTTAGAAGAGCACAAGGTGCGAAAAGAAAAAGAGGTAGCTGTACCGCCGATACCGACTTTATAAAAATGGTAGCTTTCATTATTTATCTCTTTTTTTTCCTGCCCATTATTACTTTCAGATATGTTACACAACGCCACCGCACTGTTTTCCAAACCAACTGTACGAACCACATCGTGCTCCTGTCCGCTATCAAATGCGGAACCAAAGCCCGCCAACAGGCATACACCTAACAAGATATAAAAAAGATATATATACTTTGTCATAGCAACTGCAAAGATAAAAAGTATTTTTGAGAGATAAAATCATTCTGCCCTTTTCTTGCATTCTCCGACAAAAAAAGAATATAACCCTGTACTACATTTCCCGAAAATTTCTCCGGAATCTAAGATAAATGCAATATATTTGTATTGACAGATATGAAAATAATATCAACCTCTTGAAAGAATATTATTCTATGAGTACTTTAGAGAAACTTGACAAAGTAGATTTGCAGATACTACGTACCTTGCAAGAAAATGCCCGACTGACCACCAAAGAACTGGCTGCACGGGTAAGCCTTTCCTCCACTCCGGTGTTCGAACGCCTCAAACGATTGGAAAATGGAGGATATATAAAAAAATATATCGCTGTATTGGACGCTGAGAAACTAAACCAAGGCTTCGTGGTATTTTGCAGTGTCAAGCTAAGAAGACTGAACCGGGACATTGCTGCGGAATTTACACGGATAATTCAGGATATCCCTGAAGTAACAGAGTGCTATAACATATCAGGCGGTTATGACTATTTGCTTAAAATACACTCCCCTAATATGAAGTATTATCAGGAATTTATCCTCAATGTCTTGGGCACGATTGACAGTTTGGGTTCACTGGAAAGCACCTTTGTAATGAATGAAGTAAAACATGAATATGGGATTCACATTTAAGTAAATCCCATCCATCCTCTCTCATCAATACCATTTTTTACGCTTAAAATAGAAGTAGATAACTGCTACTAGTATCAACATCAATGTCCATGCAAATACATAGCCATACCGCCATCCCAGTTCAGGCATCCATTGGAAATTCATTCCCCAGATTCCTGCCAGAAAAGTCAACGGAATAAATATAGTAGAAACAACAGTCAGCTGTTTCATGATGCTGTTCATCCGTCGGTCATTATTGGAAAGGTAAATATCTACCAAAGCTGAAATCATGTCACGGCAACCATCTAAAGTTTGCAATACAAACTGCAAATGATCATTGACATCATTAAAGAAAGGACGGCTTGCTTTGTGCAACAAATCATTATCGATCGGATGCAACAACTTGCTGATTTCCTCCTTTAATGGTAAAATACATTTCTTTATTACACGAAAATTACGACGGTATTGCTGTATATTTTCAATACCGAGCATATCAGCCTGTTCCGGCGAAAGCAATTGCTCTTCTAAATCCTCTAATCCGTCTTCCAATTCCGAAATGATGGATATAAAGCTGGCCATCACACTGTTTAGAATAACACTGAGCAGGAAATCAGACTGCCGGCTACGTATTTTCAACACATTCTTTTCCAATGCCGTATTTATATCATTCAGAAAGTCTGTTTCCTTTTCCATAAAAGTCAACAGATAATTTCCACCTTGCACAATGGCTATTTGTTGTGGTACATAGCCATCATCATTAGAAAAAAGTAACTTCAAAATCACTACATTATATGTATCATGCTGTTCTATCTTGGTCTGATGGTCGGAGTTCAAAATATCTTGTATCGTCAAAAAGTCGACATTAAAATTCTGACAGACATGCTGTATGACCTCCGTATTCTGAAAGCCATGAATTTGTATCCAGTTTATAGCATTCTTATTCAAATAAGGGATTAAACTATCTATATCTTTCCCATCCTTCATACAAATACTTTCAGCATTATAACTGCACAAATGCAGATGCGTAGGGGTACAACTGACACCAATATAAGCAAGTTGCTCACTTAGTAAATTATTCTTCGCCATAGTTTCAGTAATGAATAATACAAATATAATTCTTTTTTAAAAGTTCAACTGTGTTCTCTACAAAAAAGAAAAGATTCCCCCAAATTTTCAAACTGATCCCCGTTTAACTCTCGGTTTAACTGAACCATGTAAACCAGCACAATTTGGGCATAAAAAAAGAGAGCTACTTTAGTGTAACTCTCTGATTTTCAAGTGATCCGCTTGGGGCTCGAACCCAAGACCCCAACATTAAAAGTGTTGTGCTCTACCTGCTGAGCTAGCGAATCAATCCTTTATTATTGCTATTCTTCCGAATTGCGAGTGCAAAGGTACAGTTTATTTTTGTATCTGCAAACATTTCTAGAACTTTTTTCTAAAAAAATGCATTTTATCCATTATTCATTCATTGCAATTAAAACTTCCATGTACTTCCGCCAACAGTTTCCAAGCCCTTACACTATTTCACAATAATCTCTTCTACAGGCTGTTTCAACTCCTTATCCAATGGATACGACTGATACTTCACTTTATCAAAATCAATCTTCTTCATACTAATACAACGAATATTGTTATTGTATGCTGTTTTATAATACACTTTCCTGTTTGTCAAATCAATAGCCGAAGTCCATTGTGTGGCACTAGGAATATCAGGTGCTTTCCCTAACGCATATTCTATACCAATAGGAATATCAAAATTATTCAGGATATGAAAGCTTTGTAATATAGCGTCATACGCTGTAGGACACACCGGAGCTGTTGCCTTATAAAACGCTACACGAACAAAACGGGATGGAGGAGTTACATCCCCCGGAATACCATGAAATCCGGCACCTGCGCCAAAAGGGAAAATAGTCACCCCACCCCATTGCTGTGGAGTGACAGCTCCCGGATATAGATTTACATAATTATTCAAGTTAATCACCTGCCATGGAAAATCGGGAGAATTGGTGAGTACTCCTACTTTATTTTCATAAAAATAAGGAACACCACCTACAAATTCCAACACCATTTGATTTCCTTTAGCATCGCCAATGCGCCAATGTACCGTAGAACTTTTACCAGGTTTATCAAGAGACACCACCTTCACCCCTTCTATAGCTTCTCTCACTTCGTCTATAGTAGCAAATTGGGAAAGCATCCAGTTCACCACCTGCAAATCCGACAAAGTAATTGCATTTTGAGCCTCATCATATTCTTCATACTTCCCATAATGGGGAAAATAAAACAATCCAGCCGAAAGCCCTACTTCATTCAGTCCTTCAGCCACAAACTCTTTCTGAATGATAGCCAGTCCTACCAGACCATATTTAGCCCGAAATCTCAAGCCATTTACACCCGTTGGAGTATAAGATACCAAATCCTGTCCTCTGGGAACAATAACATATTCACTCGGAAGATAACTGTCCCCCCACTCTATAGTACGTGCCTGCACATATCCGCCATCTTCAGCGAGGAATGAAATACCGGTACATGCCGATCCGCTTGCAATGCCTGTCAGCAATAAGGCCAAAGCTATCAAAATCTTTTTCATAACCATTTTAAATCTATTTATGATAGTAAGAACAAAGCATCGGACATTTTAGTTCTTGTTTACTCAACAAAGATAACCAAAGCCATCAAACAATGTTCCGGCACTGATTGCCATACAAATAGATAAGAATAGAAAAACAAAAGGAGTGACAAGTTCCCAATCGAGTATATACAAAGAAGTAGGAGGTGAATTTACAAAACACACCTCCTTACCCTTAAATTATTTATTCAGCAAACAATTTACTACATCTTTCTCCCGTTCTTTAGGATGTACGGTCAAGCCAACCACCATCCCCCCTTTTAGAACAGCCTCTACAGTAGTCTGTCCTGTAGCATGCAATTTGAAATGCACATCCCAATCTTTGGGCCAAGCAGGAAACAATAAAATCTTTCCATCGGCTTCCTGCAACAGCATTTCCTGCATACCTATCATACCGCTGCCTCCCCAGTTATGATCAGGCGTCCAGTCATAGCCCGGTCCCCAAAAAGCAGGGAAACGATGAGGCCCGTTTGCCATTTTCTGTAAGGCAAGTTGTGCAGCCTCCTCGGTCATACCCAGACAAGCCGCCCAGATATTATCTTGTTTCCATCCGGTATGTGAACGGAATTTCTGTGCATCGGGATCATATAGATAGGTATTACGGGCTATTTCCAGACCTTCCTTCCCCACTCCATACATACGCCAGGGAAATACAGCATAAAGCTGGGGAGTTTCTATATTGTTCACCCGTTCCCAAGCCTGTGCCGGAGCAATCATTTCCTTCCCATCCACTATGCGCAAAGGGATCTCAGGAATACGTGCCAGCATGTCCGGTTTACGTCCGTAGGTTTGTAAAACAGAGCGCAGCGCGGCAATGGTTGAGGATGGATTATAAGCCATCTTATAAGTTTCACAAGCCGATCCCGGATAAATCACCAGTTTGCCGTTACCATCTAAATCCTTACGTCCACGCTGTAATGCCAGTTGACGATAATGCTCATCAAAGAAATTAAGTGAGCTTTCTATCAAAGGGATATAACGGCTGATATCAGCCTCATTATAACGTGCCGTTTCCAGTATCATCTGACAAAATTCAAGAACCGTATCCCATTCGTATTCCAGCCATGCATTATATTCCAACCCCCTGTCATAGCTTTCAGGACGTTTAAAGCCATACTCGGCAGGATTGGGCAGACCGAAGTTCTCCATTTGTTCGGTGAAACAGGCACCGGCATGTCCCCAATAGGTACGGGTACGTGCTTCGGCTGTCGGCAACAAACGCAGATAAAAGTCAAATTGTGATTTCATCAAGTCAAAGTCACCGCTTTTCAGCATGGGCCAATAAACCAGACGCTGATTCTGTGCAGTCATGGTTCCTCCTCCCCATTTCCGGAAATCAGGGGTAAATTCCATTTTCTGATCTACATACATAGGATCAAAAGTAAACAGTCCCCCGTTAAACTTGGTAGGCCACTGACTATAGGCGTTACACCCCAACATATAGCGGAACAGTGTATAGTTACGGATAGCATCTCCCGCTTCACCTTCCCCCTCAATAAAGCTACGTTTCCAAAAATCATTCCACCAACGGCGGGTAGCCTGTTTGTCTTTGGATACATTTATTTCCTTCTCAGTGCGGGCCAAGGATGCTTCCCATGCAGGAACCGTACTTTGTTCCGTATTCAGAACAATCCGTGCAGACTGCTTATAAGTAGGTTTCTTGCTTTTGTACATCCATGCCAGATACTCAGTACCTGCATAATGTCCACGGCGTGTACCGTTATAAACCAGATTATCACCTGATAAACGCCCCCCAAAAATCAAATTCTTCAAAGGATTATACAGTTGTTCCTTCACTTCATTCATTCCCTGCTGGTCCACTACCACATCAAAAATAGTACGTTCAGGATTGCGATGAAAAAAAGTAAAATTATCTTCTTCCACACAGACAGAGTCACGCCTAGTCATCAATCCATCAGGAATGGCCCATTTGTAAGAGCATTGCTGCCCTTCCCCTTTACGCACCGGACGATCTTCATAACGCCAGCTTTCAAAATTCACACGCATGGAAGTCAGTTCCTTCGTTTTCACCTCAACATGTACCACAGGATGAAACACATCCACCCAAATAATTAGAGTGGCATTATCACTACTTACGCTGACATAGCCATCATTAAGATGCAGAGTCTGCCGAAAAGAAGCCGTTCCGGCAAAAGGGTTCGGAGTGAGCCTCACACGAAACCGACCCTGCTTCAGCAGACAGTTATTCTCGTCAAAAGAACCACTACGACTAAGGTAGAACAGAACATCGTCATTCTCTACCCATACATTCATGCCGATATCACCACCCCCGCAAGGCATGGACTCTGAAGCATTCCGGCTTTGAGTATTCCAAACCAAATTGGCAGGCTGTCCCCACAGAAACTGCCCGCCAATAAACACTAATAATAAAAACGTAAAGATATTCTTCATTTTTTTCTGTTTTTACCAGTCATCGGAACGGAAAGACGATACAGGTAAATCTTCACCAAACAAATCTCCCTCCACATAATTCTCGAAGCCATAACGAACTGCCACCGGATGAGGTACTCTCTCGCTCTTTACAAGCATTTTACTTCTCTGTATCCACGCTTTAGCAGGATAAAAAACCCGATCTTTACCTGCAACCTGAAAGTTATATGATTCAAAACGGTCTTTACAATTTATCCACATCGGTGCCCGATCAAAACTGACTATTACCGTATCATTCTTTACTTCCATTCCTGTATAGTAAGGACTTTCGGCCGTAACACCTTTCATTCCGTAAGTTTTTACCAATGCCAAACGCGCCAGACGTTCTCCTGCCACCTTCTTTTTACCCGGATGAATCCCCGTTTTCATTCCTGCGTCCAACAATACAGCCATACCACTATTGCCCACCCGGTGTTCTACCATAGCTTGTTGTTCGCGAAGATAAGCAGAATTTATCACATTCTTGCCAGGCTCAGTAATAATTCCATAATCATAAGGTGCAATTTGACAATAATAGAAGGGAAATTCCCCTTGCTGCCATTCTTCGCGCCACCCGCGTATCAGTGCACTGAACATATCGGCATAAGTAGAAGCCCGGTTATAGTTATCTTCCCCCTGATACCAGATAACTCCACGCATGGCTAATCCGATGAGCGGATGAAGCATACCGTTATAGAGTACAGTCGGAGTACGGTTCTTTGACTTGATATCGGCTTCCGATTGGGGAATCTTTGCTTCGGGAAATGCCTTCAACCAATCCGGATGCATCCAGGCTTCACAGGCAGAACCTCCCCAAGAAGCCACAATCAAACCCACAGGTATATTCAACTGCTGTTGTATCATCCGACCGAAGTAATAAGCAGTAGCACTAAACTCACGCACAGTTGCCGGAACAGCTTCCTGCCAGGTTCCCACCACATCTGTTTTCGGAGTAAAAGAGGAAGAACGCTTTACGGTGAACAGGCGGAGTTGCGGATTACGGCTGTTCATCACATCTGTATTGCTATTCTCCACCGGCTGGTTTTTAAAACCTTTCATGGGCATTTCCATATTACTCTGACCGGAGCATAACCATAATTCTCCCATCAGGATATCACGTATTTCGGTCAGCTTTCCATCATCAAAAGTGATCGTGTAAGGGCCTCCGGCAGAGGGGGTGGATAAAGCAAGTTTCCACGCGCCTTTTGCATCGGCGGTGGTTTTATAGGTTTGTTTATCCCAACTTGTTGTAATTTTCACCGGTGCATTGGGAGTAGCTGTTCCCCATAAATTGGCACGAGTCTGCTGTTGCATCACCATGCCGTCTGAAAAGAAAGCGGGCAATTTCACTTCCGCATTTGCCGACAGGCAAGTCAACCATGCCCAAGCAATGCCCAGTAGTAGTTTCTTATTTTTCATGTTATGTGTGATTAGCATTATTCTTTAGTTTTAAAAAACTCGCAAGGTCCCATCCATCCGGCAGGTAACAAACCATCTCCGGGCAGACGGAATTTTGCATTCGTCCATATCCCCTCAAAAGGCGCTTTATCCTGATCTGCCCCACGGAGCGCATTCGCCCAGGTATTCACTACCTCCACTTCCAAGACATTGGTTCCGTTACGAAGCGCATCGGTAATGTCCACTTCGTATGGAGCTGTCCAAGCCGTACCGCATGCAATGCTGTTGACACGTACAGTCGCTACATTGGCTACTTTACCCAACCGAAGAATAATTCTTCCGTCCTGTTCATTCTTCCATCTGAATAGCCCTCTGTAAGTGGCATGTCCGGAATAATATCTTATTTTTTCATCCTCTTCCTTACTCCAGTCAAATAATACCGGACGAGTGACAGTTTTGCGCACGGAAGGGAATGTTACTGTCCATTCCTTGATCGATATGGATACAGGTTCCCTTTCGGTCCGTTCCAGAGAAACTTCTGAAGATTCTTTGGGGAATACGACAAATACAGAGCCATTGGCAGGCAAAGACAAAGCGACTTCGGTACGGCCGTCCAATTCTTTCCATTGTGCCGGACGGGTAATGGTTCCTGTTACCGCATTCCACAATTCAGGCGTGCGCCCTGCAATGCGGAAAGAAGCGTTGAATGTACGCAAACTGTCCACCTGATTAGCCACAAAATAAATCTCATACTCTTCCCCGCTCCGATGAGTATATGCCACATCAGCAGGAAGAAGTACATCCCGTTCCACACCGAAAGAAGAAAAATCATCTTCCCGATAAGGCAATTGCGGAATAATGACACCTGCCGCGCGGAGTTCCTCTACTTTTGCCTGTGCCTCAGGAGACAACGGCAGGTTATCAGGATTCATAGGACGGGCTGTAGGAAGCACCAATACTTTATAAGAAGCTCCTCCCGGAAGTACCATTCTTCCATTCTCCGCTTTTGCCAAACGTAACAGAGCGTCTTTGTTAAAAGAATCGTAGGCATAACCACGCATCGGGTTCACCCAGTCTTCGGGATCGGCCATGTTTGCCGAATGGGTAACACCGACAGGACGCACACGGGTGGGTTGACCTTCATTAGCCAGCCGAATCCGTTCGCTTTCCACCCGTTCGGCTCCATAGATACCGGGAAGCATCGAAACTAACCGTTCGGGCAAAATGGAACGTCGCGGCATCTCTTCACCGGTAAAGACGGCGATATCAACCACCGGATGACCGTATTGCAACAAAGTCTGGCAACGGGTGATGTAATCTACAAAAGATTTCCCTTCCTCCCACCAGGTCTGGTCGCGCTGGAAGAAGAGTCCGATGCCGTCCAAGGTCATACCGGGACGGCGGTTCATCCAAGGATTATGGGTATAGACATGAAAGAAGAGTTTATTGATACCCAGTGCATAGTTACGGTCCAGCAAAGGTTTCAGCATGGCAGGGTCTTCATCCCATACGCCACGAATTTCAGTAAAGCCTTCGGCCTGGATAATATTCTTTCCATAAATATGCGCGCCACTGATGGCATCCAGCATATCATTGGGTTTATCGTGCGTAGGACTGTTCAGCCAAAATTCCCCCATAGGCAGATCCACTTTCTGATAATGCATCAATCCGTCACTGACCATAGTAGGAGCTACGCACTCGGCAGAGAACCGGCAATCGTATTGACGGGCACAGTCTGCCAATACAGTGTAGAACACATCAGTCACCAGTTCTCCGATGGTGGTACGGACATCCCGCAATATCTGTTCACTGCGGGCGGCGCTTTCCATCGGAATACCTGCCAGCAAAGGAAGATAAGGCATCAAATCATATCCACGGCGTTTCTTAAATTCCGCCGCGAAGTTATCACTCCAGTTCTGACTGCCACACTCCCAACTGTCTACGTGCATATATTTCAATACACGGCGTGCCACGGCCTCATCCGTCTTTTTGAACATTTCCGCAAACCAGTTCGAGAACTGGTTCTGAACAGCCTTGGTGCTGAACTTGTCGCATTCCAATCCTTTACCACCTCCGGCAGTAGCATTCACATGTCCGGTTGCCGTATGTCCCATGCGGAGAATACGCCATTTACCTTCGGGTAAACGGGCGGTCAGCCTGCCCTGATACAAAGGGAGATTGATCAACTCATCCGGCTGCACACAAGCCGCATCGGGTATTTCCGTCGAAGTAGTAGCAGTAGCCACACGCCACACCAGTCCTGCTTTTCCCTCCCACTGATGAATACGCGGAGCCGTATGAAGGACTATATCATTGATTTTCAAATTCGGTTTCCATTTGGCTGCATCCAGATCCTCACTACCCGGTTCGCTTCCCACGGGAGTCCACTCAAAACGGAAGTAACGGGCGGTAACAGGGGGGATGGCATGAGTAGACTGGAAATCCGTATTCTGCCATCCCTGCCGGGCAGGGACCAGTTGCTTCACTGTTTTGAACGTCCGTCCGTCCTCACTGGCCAATACTTTCAGGCGATGTGCCTGATAGTTATTTCCTCCCAAAATAATTTCCACGTTGCTGCAAGTCACAGGTTCTGCATATTCATACTGAATCCAACAAGGATAAGAGGAACGGAAAACTCCTTTCTCATCTCTGTTCACAGCTTTGGATTCATCTTTGATAACAGCCGATTTCAAATTACCGAAAGTTACCTTCGGCTTCAATGAAGTATCCTCAGGCTGACGCTCCAATGGAATGGCGTAGGTAACGATATCTTCATAATAGCCATCCAGTGCTTCGGGCATGGGCAAAGTCAAATTACGAATATTCCCACCGTTCACTATAGTATCACTCCATACCACTTTTTGCATCGACTCTTCGGGAGTTATCCAGGGACCTCCCGCCAAGGCAAAGCCGTCACAGATATGCATTCCCAGTTGCATTCCCAGCCTGTCGGCCTCTTTCATACTATGAGTGACCATACGCCACCATTCGGGGGTAAGTTGTTGAGCTTTTCCTTCGTATTGAGGTCCTTGCTCCACTCCCTTGATAGGCATCAGATAGGCTCCACCCAAACCTACACGGTGCATGGCTTCCAGATCGGCGGTAATCCCTTCGGGAGTTACAGCGCCAAACATCCAATACCAGAAAGTCCAGGGACGAGCTTCCTGTACGGATGAATTTACAAACTGTTGCCGTAAAGCGGATTGTGCTATCATCGGTTGGAATCCGGTTGCCAGCAATATGGATACAAACAGATGTTTTATCTTCATAAGCTATTTATTCTATATTTAATGATAAACGAATAAAGTTGTAATTTGTACTCAATTTTTCAAATATAGAGAGTTCAAGCCAAATAAAAAAAGAAAAGGGAAGAATAAACAAAGTTCCTCTTCCCTTTACAATCTATTTTTTCACTGTTATTCAAATTTTAACGTGATACTTCCCCCATATGCTCCATCAGCCCAAAATGCTTGTGAAGACGGACCTATCAAATCTGTCGTATTCACTTTATTACGAACCGGAGGAATTACTTTCATCAGACTGATGCCGGTAGCCGGGAAAGTATAAAGCAAGCCGTCACGACCGTCGCGAGGCTGATAAACCCCTACATAATTCTGAGGAGTACGGTTACAGATACTTATCGTTCCTTCCTGTGTTTTCAAAGTCATCCATTGCACATTAGCAAAGTACCCTTTAAATTCGGGATAAGTAAAGCTTTCGGCAGGAATGGGATCATTATACTCATTTTCCCATACGCCCAACTGCGGACCATGCAGACGGTTCTGCCATACACGGTAAGGACCGTCACCTACCCAACGCTTGCTCAACACTTTATCTTCCGGATAATCAAACATCACCCCCATCAAATCCACTACACCGCTGAAGTTGTATGTAAAGTCTATAGCAGCGGTACCGTCAGGAGCGATAGTCCATACAGCCTGATCAAAACATCCCAGTTTGTAGTTAGCGGTAACCACTACGTTATTGCCTTCTTCACGCACGGTAAAACCTGTAAAACGACCGGCATCATCAAATGTAGTGTATTGGGTTTTCTTCTTTTCAGCCTCTTTGTCATCATGGTTATAAAACTGGTCCATAGAACGGTCCGAACGCTTGGCGGCAATAAAACGAGGACCATTTGCCAGACTGATGATACGGCTTCCAACCTTTACCCCCTTCAGTTGTCCGTCTTTCTGAGAAAAAGTAAATGTACGTCCTCCGGCATCCACCGTCAATGCATCGGCAGTTTCTTTATAAGAAGGCTTGTTTCCGGCAGAAGCCTGCTGCAATCCGGCAACGTCGTCCAGTTTATAACTCCACGTAAAGAGATCATTCCCCTGCTTATCCGTTACTGTCAGCATCAAAGCATGGGCCCCCTTGACAGCCGCAGGAATAGTCAGTGTACCCGCACCGTGAGCAGGAATGTCGGGACAGTTCACCTCTCCCTGTTTCATCACTTTCATTCCCCCCTTATCGGTTACAGAAGGCAATTGCACATATTTATAAGTGAAACGGCATGTATTCGCATTCAGGAAATCGTAACGGTTCTCTATTTTCAGTTTGCCGTCAAACTGACTGTCAAGGCTATCGGTCATGATTTGAATAGGACACCACACCTGCTTGATGGTAAAGTAACTGCCCTCTTTTTCGTGATGCGGACCTACAATGCCATCGGCTCCATAATTGCCGCAGTTGTCAATGAATCCATTCATATCCACACGCTTCACGCCCTCATCGGCCAGTACCCAAAGGAAACCTCCGGCACAACGGGGATGCTTACGCATCATTTCCCAATAATCATACAGTCCGGCTCCGTGTCCTCCATCGTACAATCCATGCAGAAACTCGGTCGGCATAAATATTTCCGGCAGACGCATATAGTTCTGGCTTTCTCCGTAAGAACGATAGTGCATGGTT
Source organism: Phocaeicola sp. RTP21359st1_B8_RTP21360_211022 (assembly GCF_040911965.1). Classification (NCBI taxonomy): domain Bacteria; kingdom Pseudomonadati; phylum Bacteroidota; class Bacteroidia; order Bacteroidales; family Bacteroidaceae; genus Phocaeicola; species Phocaeicola sp. RTP21359st1_B8_RTP21360_211022. The sequence goes on along the minus strand of NZ_JBDFXP010000013.1, from coordinate 27,760 downwards.
TCATATCCACTGAAGTTGCCTTGCGGATGAAGCACCGGACGTTTCTGAGGATCATATTTATGGAATTCACCATCCAGTTCAGTATTCCAGCCTTTTTCATTACCATTGCTCCACCAGATAATACACGGATGGTTCACATCACGGGTAATCATTTCTTTTACCAGCTTCTGCCCGTTGATGGTTTCGTGCTTGCCATGCCAGCCGCTTAACTCATCCATTACATAAAGCCCCAGCGAGTCACAAGCTTCAAAAAATTCGGGATCGGCAGGATAATGACTCAGGCGGACGGCATTCATGTTCATGCTCTTGATCAGCAATACATCTTCAATGTTCTTTGCCTTGCTCAGTGTACGTCCGCTTTCAGGACGGAAACTATGACGGTTCACCCCTTTAATCATCACACGCCGACCGTTGATATACAATCCGTCACTTTCACGTGTTTCAATGGTACGGAAACCAAATTTCTGATTTTCAACATGCAGTGTTTTGCCTGCTTTATCAAGCAGGGTAAAGGTAGCCTGATACATGGCCGGAGTTTCAGCCGTCCATAATTCAGGAGATTTTACTGCGAAATTAATCGAAGCATGGTCGCTGCCCGTACGGACATCCGAAGTATTTTCGGCCACTTTTTTCCCTTTAGCATCTGTTATGACAGTATGTACCCTAGCACCTTCTACTGCCATATTCAGAAAACAATCGGCATAGAAATTCCCATCCGCCTTCGCATCTATTGCCAGACGATCTATATTTTGAGCCGGTTTCGCCACGATAAACACAGGACGGAAAATACCTCCGAAATTCCAATAATCAGCACGGCGTTCTGCCAAATTAACCCCTGCATTCGCACTTTCCTTGCTTACAGTTACTTCAAGTACATTCTTTTTTTTCGATCCGAAAAATACCCGGTCACTCACATTATAAATAAAGCGGTAAAAAGCTCCCTGATGCATGGAGCCGGCTTTACGACCGTTTATCTTTACCTGCGTATCAGTCATAGAGCCTTCAAATACCAGCTCTATCTGTTTACCATTCCATTCGGCAGGCAACTCAAATTCATATTTATACAAACCTTGTTCGTCAGCTACTCCTTCAGGAAAAGCCTTACCATAGAATTTCATGCCATATTGATAAGTACCGAATCCTTGTAGTTCCCAACAGGAAGGTACTCCGATTTTCGTCCATTTTCCGGAATTATTACCACCGGTACACATGAAATCCCATTGTACCATATCATCACAGCCACGTCCTGACAAGTATTGGCGTTCTGTTTTTACGGAAGATTGCGCCAACAAACCTGCCGATAAAGCAAGGAGTGATAAAAAAGTTGTTGCTCTTTTCATTTTGATATTTGATTTTTAATTTAATTCTATATTTCTGTCTGCCACCGGAAAGATATGTCGCCTATTCAAACCTTTTGCCATACATCACTTTATAAGACTGAAGCGTACCCGCAAAGTATGAGGTTTCTGCTTATCAATGGCGTATTTCTTCAGCACTCCCGGACCACAACTACTGTTTCCTAAACCTAAGACCGCAGCATCCAGGCTGAGAACAACCTCCTTTCGTGGTTTCAAGTCACAATCATGAGTTGTTTTATAAATATCATCCACGGTATAATGTAAGGCAGAAAATGAAAATGGCCGGTCTATGGCTGTCACACGGACGCCTTTACCCTGTTTATTGGTTAGAATCACCTCGGTAACATCCTCGTGATTGCCACTGTCCTGCGGACGGGGGTAATGTGTGTACTGTTCACTCACCTTGCTGTTCCATCTACCTATCAGACAGGACGTCTTACGGTCGGGATAGTTTTCCCACGGGCCACGACCGTACCAGGAAAGGTTCTCGTATTCTTCTCCCAGTACAAATGCACTACCCAGACGAGGCAATTCCGGCAATTCTCCTTGTGGCAGATAAGTCTGTTCCAGATCTACCGTTCCATCCACATATATTTTATAATGGGAAGAAACACGGATGCTACCTTTGGCATAACGATATTCCACAACCGATTTCTTCGATACGGTTCCATCTGTTTCCTGAGTTTCCGTTTCGGGAGTAATTACCTCTACTTGAGGAGCATCCAATCCCTGATTCTTCCAATCCTTGGCCAACCAGTTACCGAAACTTTTATCATTATCCGTCGGAGCACGGAAAGCTTGAAAATAACTATCTTCCCATAAATCCAAAACAGAAAACTTACTTTTACGTTTACCCGGTTGTACACCGTCAGCCACCGCCATCAAATGATCATTCAAGGCAAACTGTTCCTTTAAAATCTCATGCCCGGCTTTCGCCCATAAAGCATCTTCTTTCAATACTATACTTACATTCAATCGAACATCAGCCTGTTTATTAATCTTAACATCGGGCAAAGCCATCGTTCCTGTTTCACCGGGTGCCACCGATAGAAGCGCCAGTTCCCCTTGTTTCATCTTCTTCCCGTTCTCTATCAAAGTCCACAGACAGCGATATCCTTCCAGACCAATGTGATGATTGCGGTTCGTAACTCTTAATCCTTTGGGCAAAACATCTTGTTCTTTTAAAAAAACATCTTGTTCTTTTGGAAAAACCTGAAGATCTTTTTCCATTTCCAATTTAACCGGAGCATATACTTTCTTCACCTCCCAATATTTGGGCGTAGTTTCGCGGTCACTCATCACCACACCATTAAAACAGAAAGCCTTTAAATTAGGCCGATCACCAAAGTCACCGCCATACGCCACCATCCGGCGGCCATCCGGCAATATCTTATAAATACCTTGATCCACCCAGTCCCATATAAAGCCGCCCAGCATACGTGGGTTACTATAAATCTCATCCCAATATTCCTTGAAATTACCTAAAGCATTCCCCATGCAATGTGCATATTCGCTGGTCATCACAGGACGGTTATCATTCGTGCGTTCCGCTATTTCCAACAAGCGTTCCCAACGTGCGTTCTCCGCCCGTTCCTTGTCCTCCCCTTCGGGAATGCCGGGATTCAGGTACTCCTGTTTCACACGGGTATAAAAACGGCTGATTACATCCACTGTTTTCGGGTCGGGTTCTCCGTTTACTCCCTGAGCTCCTTCATAGTGTACGGGACGTGTAGGATCAAAATCATGCAGCCAAGCCGAAATAGCAGCAAAATTAGGTCCGTAACCACTTTCATTTCCCATGCTCCACATCACTACCGAAGGATGATTTTTATCGCGTTCCGCCATACGTACCGCACGATCCAGAAAAGCAGCGTGCCAATCGGATGTACTAGCCAATGTTCCACGTAATCCGTGCTCTTCTATATCCGCCTCATCCATCACATACAGTCCCAAGCTGTCGCACAGTTCATACCAACGGCTCACATTGGGATAGTGACTGGTACGGACTGCATTCACATTGGCTTGTTTCATCAGCAATATATCCTGCAACATCCTCTCCTCACTCATCACGCGTGCCGTATACGGATCGTGTTCATGACGGTTTACCCCACGAAAACGGACCGAATTACCGTTAACCAACATTTGTCCGTCCTTTATTTCAATACAACGAAAACCTACCGGCTGCTCCACTTGCTCTATGGTCTGTCCGTTTGCATTCTGTAAACGAAGTTCCAACTTATATAAATAAGGAGTTTCGGCTGTCCAACGTTGCGGAGATTTTATAACGGCGGATATACGTCCCATCTTACGTGGACCACGTTGCGGATACCATTCATTCATCCGTGCCGCCTTATGCTCCAAATCCAAGATATCTTCCACATTGCCAACCATATTCACTACTTCCCTTCCATCCGCATCCTTCAGCACCGCCTGCAACGTATAACCTTTACCGTCCATTCCCCGGTAAACGCTGAGCTGCGGATCAATCAGCAGTCGGAAATCTTGATAATTCCCCTGAACAGCAGGCAGAGTGCGCACTACATAGTCACGGATACGGATATCCGGAGTATGCACCAAATGAATACTGCGATGAACACCTCCAAAACGCCAAAAATCCTGATCTTCCAGATAAGACATGATGATTCTCCCAATCATGTATTTGTTGGGCCTGTAAGGATACCGTCATCCATCCGCACAGTAACAATCCATATAATCTCATATTTTTGGTCTTTCTTTTCAAATGAAGACGGACGAAATATGATTTTGTACCATATAAATTGTAAAAAGAAAACCCTTCTCTCCGATATCATCATCGAAAAGAAGGGCAAACTTAACATGGACAAAACAATTATCTAGGATTTTGAACTATATTCGGATTAGCATCAATTTCTGTTTGTGGAATAGGAAGTGCCACCCTAGGGTCTGAAGGAGCAATGACACGGGCATCTTCAGGCATAGTCAGATGCCAGCCTCCCGAACGGTCCACCGACTTGCCATTACGCATATAATCAAAGAAAGCATGACCTTCACCTACCAGTTCTTTACGTCTTTCTTTCAGAATGCGCTCCAGGCTGAGATCAGCAGATGTTACGGATTTCGCCGGATTGGCACGGGTAACTATCGCATTCAGATATGTCAATGCTTTTTCCGTATTGCCGATTTTAAAAGCAGCTTCCGCAGCATTCAAATAGACCTCGGATAAACGGAGAATACAAAGATCATTATCCTGTGGATTGACTGTAGAAACAGCATCGGTCACACTGCCCGATTTCCCCGGATATTTAATCAGATATTTCGGTTGACCTTTGGCAGCTACAGGCAATGTATCCGCAACGGCATTTTCCGGCAAATGAGGAAATACATGGCGCACATCTTCAGGGTCTTCATTCAGCAAATCCAAATAAGCCTTTGTCAGAATCAGGTTATTCCAATCTTTCACATTATCGGCATACACCATCGGCGCCCCTTCTCCTCCCGAACCGCCTGAAGGTTCAGACATCGTAAAATAGAATTCAAACAAAGACTCAGAGTTAAAGTCTTTTCCCCATACAGAAGGATATTCGTCATGAGTAAAAAGCCGGTAAATTCCCCCATTGTCATTGATTACTTCTTCTGCACATTTCAATGCATTTTCATTGTCATTCATATACAGATACACCCGGGAAAGCAAAGCTTTCACACTCCAATAATTCATATAGGCATCATGTTTTTCCTTTGTCAGTCCTCCCAACGCATCGTTCAAGTCCTTTAGCACTTGTTCGTAACATTGTGCCACTGTGTTACGTTCCGGAGCATGATCTTCCAAGGTAGTCTGAATCTCAATAGGAACTCCTAAAGAAGCCCCATTATCCAAAGTATAAGGCATACCGAACAAACGGGTCAGATCAAATAAAGCCAGTCCTCTCATTGCCAGTGCCTCCGATTTAATCCGTGCCACTTCTTCCGGCCTGGCATTCCCCGCATTTCCGGCATCCAACTTTTCTATCAGACTGTTAGCCTGATGGATCACTTTATAGGGTTGGTTCCAGACAAGGGTTATATTAAAATTATCATCCGCCGTAACATCAAAGAAATAGTAAGGCGAAACCCTGCGGCCTGCTCCTTTATTAATACGTGCCTGCACATCTTCTCCACGACAATCAGCATAATAAAGATAATTATCACCATAATAACTATGTGCGGATGCTAATCGGTATATACCATTCAATGCCACCTGTGCATCATCTATATTTTTAATGGCATCATCACTGGGAACTGCCGTAGAAGGATCTGTATTCAGCCAATCAGCAGTACACGAAACAAACATCAATGATACAGCCGCAACAATCGATAAATATATTTTTTTCATTTCGTTCTAATTTAAAGGAGATTCATTAAAATGAGACTTCTATTCCAAAACTGTAAGTACGCATAGGAGGTGTTTCACAAAATACTTCACCGGAAACAGGTACTTCCGGATCATACTGGTCCCACTTTGCCCACGTCAACAAGTTACTGCCTGAGAAGTACAATCTTGCTTTACTGACACCCAGTTTGGTCAGCCACTGATCCGGCAATGTAAAGCCCAAAGTCAAGTTCTTTACACGTAAATGATCCGTGCTATGTACATAACGGGATGAATTCTGCGGTCCTGCCGCCTGGCCAAGTACAAATCGGGGTACATCCGTCACATCACCCGGCTTTTGCCAACGATCCAATTCATAAATGGGCAAGTTATAGTTCTGCTCTTTTGCACCGTCGGTTTCATTATAAGTTCCGGTTTTGTCAAAAGAATATCCTCCTAAAGAATAAGTCAACGTCAATGCCAGATCAAACCATTTGTAATTCACGATATTGGTAAAACCTCCTGAAATTTTCGGATCCACAGACTTATAAGGAATTGCCTGTGCTGCAGAAGCGTCAGTAGTAACTGTTTTGTCATAATTGCCATTTGCATCCTGTGTATTCATATAGTACAAAGCTTTTCCTGTCTGAGGATCAACCCCCGCATATTCTTTCACATAGAAGGTAGAATACGGCAACCCCACTTTATGAATAAACCAGCTTCCCTCGATAGACTGGTCCAATTTACCATCCAATGATACAATCTTATTTTTATTGTGGGTCATATTCAAAACAGAAGTCCAATTAAAGTTGTTACCGGCAAAGTTTATGGTACGCAGTTCCAGTTCCCAACCTCTATTATTCAGTTGTCCCAAGTTCCCCAAATAATTTTGGAAACCGGTAGTGCTACTGATAGGACGATTGTAAAGCAAATCTTTCGTATCGCGATTATAATATTCCAAGCTGACAAAAATACGATTGATAAATGCCAGGTCGAGTCCCAAATTCAAGTTATAGTTCTTTTCCCATTTAAGGTTCGGGTTCGGTAATGCCGATTCATAAGATCCACCACCTCCCATATAATTCTGCCCGTAGGAATAAAGTCCCATATATCCGTAAAGAGCACCCGGCTGATTACCATTCACACCATACGAGGCACGTATCTTTAAATCACTCAGCACACTCTTTATAGATTGCATAAATTTTTCCGCACCTACATTCCACATACCGGATACAGACCAAAAATTTCCCCAACGGTTCTCGGGTGACAGGCGTGAACTGCCGTCACGACGGAAGCTACCGGCAATATAGTAACGGTCATCATAATCATAGTTGATACGGGATACATAAGAAATCATTCTTGAATCCTGAGTAGAAGACACAAAGCTGTTCAATGATGCTGCATTATCCGGTTCCACCAAATAATCTGAAGGAAGTTTGGATTTATCCCCCATTGCTTTGTCAGTCTGATAATTTTCAATTTCATAAGCTACCAACGCATCCACATGGTGTAATTGTGCTATAGTCGTATTATATCCCAATGAAGTGGAAGAAATCAATTTACTATATTCTATAAATCCCTTTGCCGTCTGTGCATCACTACCACTTTTAGCTCCGGCTCCACTCAACGGATTCCAATAACGGGAATCTTTCTGAATATTATAATCATAGCTAAGCGTTTCTTTCAATTTCAACCCTTTGATAATATCTATCGAAGCATAGCCTGTAGAAAACATACGTGTCATGCGGGTACGGTTATAATCTGTACGGATATCACGCAACGGATTCACATTGCTACTGGGATATGATCCTACATAATTCCCTTCAGCGTCACGTACCGGAAAAGACGGAGTGGTGTTCAAAGCCACACAAAGGAAAGGATTAATAGATGATCCACGCTCCTCATTCATTTCCTGATTCAATTGAGAGAACATCACATTGGCGCCCACTTCCCCACGGGAACCTACCTTCTGGGTTACATTCAAACGAGCTGTATATCTGTCCAGATTAGAATTTTCCACCAAACCCTCCTGACGGTTAAAACCCAATGAAGAATAGAACGTAGTCTTGTCATTGCCTCCCGATACGGACGCTTCATAACTTTGATGATGTGCCGTACGCATTAATTCCTTCCTCCAGTCAGTATATCCCAGTTCCGGAATGGAGGCATAATCATTGATATGTAAATCGGCATACTCGGTGGGCGACGCCAATCCCGCCTCCGGATTCTTGGCTATTTCATCTTGTTGAAAGTTCATCAAACCTTCATAAATTAGCTCTCTACGCTGCTCCCCATTCAACGTCGGACGGAATTCCACAGCAGCATTAGAAAAGCCTCCATCCATTTTTAATGTAGCCTTAGCACGTCCTTTTGTACCTTTTTTAGTGGTTATCAGAATCACACCGTTTGCCGCACGTGAACCATATAAAGAAGCCGCTGCCGCATCTTTTATGACTGTTATATTTTCAATATCCGAAGGGTTCAGCGTACTCATTATATTCGTTTTAGAATTATTCATGTAAGCGGCATCTGCCGAGCCACCACTCAAGCTTCCGGAAGTCACCGGTACTCCGTCAATGACAAACAAAGGTTCTTTCGATGCATTGAATGACCCCATACCGCGGATACGTATACTTTGATTAGCACCCGGCTGACCGGAATTTCCCGAAATGGATACGCCCGGAGTCATACCCTGCAACTTCTGTTCTACCGATACAACCGGAACGTTCTTCAACAAGTCCCCCCGTAATGTATTTGCCGAACCGGTAAATGAAGATTTGGAAAAATTACCATAGCCTGTCACCACAACCTCATCCAATCGTTGTGTATCCGGATGCAAAGATACATTCAGCACCCCATTGGCAGGTATCTTCGCCGTTAGTGTACTCATACCTAAAAACTCAATCACTAATGTTTTGTCTTTGTCGGGAACTTCCAGAGAGAAATTGCCATCTATATCTGTCACCACACCGATAGATGTACCGGGTATTTTGACAGTAGCTCCAATTAATGGTTCTTTATCCTCCGCTGAGAGAACGCGTCCTTTCACTGTTCTATTTTGAGCTTGCACGTACAAACCGAATAAACAAGCCAAAATAAAAAAAACATACCTAGATTTATTCATGATTTATATTTATATAATTATATAATAATTTATCATGTTCCGGTCAAAAGATATGCCAACAACAAGAAGCATCCGTCAAATCACTGTATATTAACTAAATAAGAAAACAGAACGTCTGTAAAATTGTAGAATAAATCCACATGAATGTAGAATTTGTCCACACAAAAAAAGGGTGTGATACCACACCCTCTCATTTAATAATTATTTAAAATTAATTTTTAGTATATCCCGGATTCTGCTCCATATCAGGACTAAATGTAAACTGGTCTGTTGGAATCGGTAAAACACATTTATAATAATCCCAGTCTATTTCCTCCACGATACCCGGTAAATGATATCCTCCCTTACGAACAATGGTCTTTCCATTTCTCAACATATCAAAGAAACGATGCCCCTCACCTATCAATTCTTTACTTCTTTCTTCCAACACCCTATCCAATGTATATTCAGCCGCCGTTACTTCCTTTGCAGGATTAGCACGCTGCACAATTGCATTCAGATAATTCAAACCTTTTACGGCAGATGCCCCACCTATTTTCACTCCGGCTTCCGCCGCATTCAAATAGACTTCAGACAAACGGAAAATAACATAATTATTTTCAAAAGATGGAGTCGTAGCATCTGTTCCCGGCCATTTCTTCAACCACCATACATCATTTTTATTATAAACATTCTTTTCCAGCAACAGACAGCGAATATCCTCCGGGTCACTCAATAACTCATCCACAAATTTCTGAGTGGCAAAAATCTCACGATACCCATTCCAATGCATCAGATATGCCAATGAACTTCGTCCTCCATTATCATCTGTACTATTAGCAATTTCAAATAATGATTCCGTACCAAACGTATTTTTCAAATCCCATGCCGGAACATATTCATCACGTGTATAAAGACGGTACATTCCATTTCCTTCCACTTCTTCAATCAAGTTGCTTGCCATTTGAAACGCTTTCTCGTTATCATCATGATACAGATAAATACGAGACAGCAATGCTCTTGCAGCATACGCATTCATCCGGCTGTTATTTTTAGAAGTACTCATTAAAGGTATAGCCTCCTCCAATGTACTGATTATGAACTCATAATCCTTTGCAACAGTGCTGCGTGGCGGATTTTCATCTAATGTAATTGCATGATCTACAATTGGAGCTCCCCAACCGGCCCCTTTATCCTTAGTATAAGGATAACCGAAACAACGGGTCAAGTCAAACTGGCAAAGTGCCATGATAGTCATCGCCTCACCTTTCAATTCCTTTAATCTTTGCTCTGAACCTTGCACTTTTCCATCATCAATCGCATTGATCACATTCCATGCATTACGGATAATATAAAAAGGACGTCCCCATAAATATCCGGCATTTAAGCTTGTAGAGCGATGATCATATAAGTAACACCGGTTACAAGTTCTCCCGCTATTATAAGAACTCTGCATATCATCCCCTTTCATATCCCCATAAAAAAACATGGTTCCGCCATAATAGCCATAGCTGGACATCAAATCATACAATCCATTCACAGCATTATCTATATCCTGCTCTGTACTCAGTGCCAAATCCGTAGAAACGCTATCACCAGGATGAGTGGTTAAAAAATCATCCCCGCACGATACGGCCAATAAAGAAATCAAGCCTAATATAATTATATTTTTTTTCATAAACAGTTCGGTGTTAATTGATTAGAATTTAAGTTCAAGTCCAAATGCGAATGTTTTAAGAGGAGGAGTAAAATAACTTACAATTCCATTCAACTCCGGATCATATTGATCGTATGCAGCCCACGTCAACAAGTTGGTACCCGAAAAATAAATACGGGCAGAATTAATACCTATGGTTCTCAACCAAGACTGAGGAGCAGAAACGCCAACAATCAAACTTTTCAAGCGCAAATGATCTGTGCTATGAACACCACGTGACGAGTTCCACCAGCCACCATACTCTTGTCCATACACATATCGGGGAACATCTGTTATATCTCCCGGCTGTTTCCAACGGCGGCGTAACTCTGTACTCTTATTGTATTGTGCCGTATAACCGTCATCCTGCAAAGCATACATGGCACCATCGTAAGAATATCCACCTAAATGAAACGACAAATTAAAAGATAAATCAATAAACTTATAATTAAACGTATTCATCAATCCACCGGTCAATTTAGGATATATATCTTTCAACTCCACACGGTCGGCATCATTGGGGTCATACACAATATTCCTGCTTCTATTGCCATTTTCGTCTTCTTTATTGTCATAATACATCGGGCGTCCGTCATTAGGATCCACTCCGGCATACTCTCTCAAATAAATTGTCGCATACGAACAACCTTCCTTTCTGATATAATTTCCATCTATAAATTCCGGAAGATCCGCCAGTTTTACAATCTTATTTTTATTATGTGACAAGTTTAAAGAAGTTGTCCAACTAAAATCTTTGGTTTGAATATTACTTGAACGTACCTCTATTTCAAAACCGGTATTCTTCATTTCGCCCACATTCGTAAGAATACTGCCAAAACCACTGATAGAATTCAATTGCTTACTCATCAATAAATCCTTAGTCGTTCTGGTATACCAATCGAAAGTCAAATTAACCCGTCTGAACAGACTTAAATCAACCCCCAGATTCAATGCATAGTTCTTTTCCCAAGTCAAATCAGGATTAGCAATAGCATCTTCCCACGGAGCAGGTTTTCCATTATAAAATGCTCCGGTAGTATAAGTTCCATGATAACCATAATAACCGGTCGGCAGATTACCGTTCACACCATACGATGCTCTTAATTTCATATCCGACACCACATCCTCCCACGGTTTCATGAAGTTTTCCTGAGAGAGTCTCCATGAAGCGGAAACAGCCCAAAAGTTCCCCCAACGGGTATCAGGCGCCAATCGGGAAGAGCCATCACGACGGAAACTGAAACCTGCATAATATTTATCATTATATCCATAATTCAAGCTTCCTACATACGACACCATAGCATCTTCCTGCCTCGTATTAGTAAGATCAGCAGGTTTGGCGCCATTATCCAACGACGGATTAAGTGTTTGCCCGTAAACCTGTTTCTCACCATACATATCCTCATAATCGTATTTCATAACCTCATACGCTAAAACCGCATTAATATTATGTTTGCCAAACGTTTTATTATATGCCAGATTCGTTTGTGAAGTATAACTCATTCTCTCAATCATCATCATCTGTCCGGATCCCTGTGTAGCTTCCCCATCCTTACCGTCAGGCGAGTAAAAGAAAAAGTCTTTATTTAAAGAATAGTCTACTGTAAAGACAGTAGATAACTTCAACCCGTCCAAGATATGATAAGCAGCCTTGGCGGATGCCATTGTACGTGCCAGACGTGCATAATTTGAATCTACAGAATTCTCATACAGCGGGTTAATACCTCCATTATTCTGGAAACCCGTATGATAACTGCCATCCTCATTATAAATAGGTATGGAAGGGGTCAATTGATATTTTGAAGAATAAAGCGCACTGGCATAATACTGTCCCTCCGGCGTATGTTTATTACGAGTCCATGAAAAGGTAGCATTCATTCCATACTCAAATTTATTCCATTTACTGTTTGCATCAATACGACCGGTAAAACGTTCCATTCCTGAATTTATGCTTATACCTGTCTGATTGGTGTATCCTAACGTACCAATAAAATTCGATTTTTCATTACCTCCGCTTACAGACAAACTATAGTCCTGCTGATGTCCTTTTTTCAATAAAGCATCTTCCCAATCAGCATATCCGTTGGCCGGGCGTGCAGCATAATTGTCAATTTGTCCATCCGCATAAGCCTTTGCCTCGGCTTCCGAATCCCCCTGATTCAAACGATAATTAACAAATCCTTCATAAATCAACTCCCTACGCTCTTCACCCCCCATTATCGGACGATAATTGTAAGCGATATCCGTAATACCGTAAGTAGCCTGCATACTCACCCTCATTTTACCTTCCTTCCCTTTTTTAGTAGTAATAAGGATTACACCGTTAGATCCTTTTGCTCCATATAATGAAGCAGAAGCGGCATCTTTCAATACGGTTATACTTTCAATATCCGCAGGATTTAATGTCTCGATCAAACCAAGTCCTCCCGCACTGGCATTGGCACTTAGACCACTCATATCCCTAGACGCTACCGGCACGCCGTCCAATACATAAAGAGGTTCTGTAGAAGCATTCATAGAAGCAATTCCACGCACCCGCACTGTAGCTTTAGAACCCGGTTGGGAAGAACTGGCCACTGAACTTAACCCCGGAATATTAGCCTCCATCATCTGTGCTACAGACACAACAGGCAATGACTCCAATTTATCCGTATTCAAAACAGAAGCAGACCCCGTATAAGTAGCCTTCTTAAAATCACCATAACCGGTCACTACCACTTCATCCATCAACTGCGAATCCTCTTTCAGCATCACTCTTATTTGCCCGTTAGCAGGCACTTTCACCTCCGCCGATTTCATACCGATGTAACTGATTACGATAATATCACCCTGTTTAGCATCAAGAGCGAAATTACCTTCAATATCGGTAATCATACCGGTATTGGTTCCCTTGATGATTACGGACGCCCCGATTAAAGGCATTCCGTTAGCATCCTGCACATTACCTGAAACATGTTTTTTCTGCTGTACGCTTTCCACACGATCTGAAACCGGAGAAGATAGTGCATGGTTTTCCACTGCGAGCACGGAGCTCAATCCTGTAATAGACATTGCCGAATAGGCAACTACAAACAAACATCTGCATTTGTCTGTAATTCGAGAGTGTGTGTCTTTATTCCTCATAAAATTGAGTATATTTATAAATACCATATATGAGTTCAGCTTATTCATACCATATTCCAATCGTCATTCTGTCACTGAATAAGCCTAATCTTTCTCCGTATTACATTAAGGTTGTGACAAATATATAAATTAAAATCTATAAAAGAAACAAAATGAATATTTTTTTCTCCTCATATCGATAAATAAAAATACAACATTCATCCAAATAAAAAATGTGCCAAAAGTATTTACTACCTTTGGCACATACCCACCCGGCTGTTTGATATATCAATAAACCGCCGAAGCGATCACTTGTATAAACAAAATAAGGAACACCATTGCAATCGGATACACCGTAGCATATGCAACACTCGGAATATTACTATCTACCATGGAATCGGCTGCCGCAAGACCGGGCGTACTGGTCATACCACCGGTGATGGTGCCCAGCAAATCCAACAAACTGATTTTAAAGACCAACCTGCCAACCACAACGGCAACCAGCATAGGCACGACAGTAATGGTCGCCCCCACTCCGAACAATAACAATCCGCTCTCCTGAAAAGTAGCCACCAGATTCTTACCGGCAGAAGTACCGACCTCAGCCAAAAACAGCAATAAGCCCAACTGGCGTAACAACTGATTGGCAGGACCGGACATAGACCACAATATGGGTCCTGTCTTTCCCACGGCACTCAGCAGCAATGCCACCATCAGCACTCCTCCGGTCAATCCGGGTGAAAAGGAAACACTGTCTGAAAATGAAATATTTATTTTGCCGAACAATACACCTAATACAATCCCCATAGCTATCGGGAAGAAATCAGTATCAGACAACTGTTTGGCATTATTCCCCAACAAACGGGCAACGCCTCTGAGTCCTTCCCGTTCACCGACCACCATCAGCTTATCACCGAATTTCAAGGCCAAATCCGGAGAAGGTGACAAGTCTATGCCGCTTCGACGGATACGGGTTACCGTACAACCAAAGTTACGTTGTAAATTCAGATCCCCCAATTGCTTGTTTATCATATCTTTCTTTGTCAGCAATAAAGATTCAATCTCCTGTGTCTGATCCAGAGGCAATTCACCTTCCTCCCGTTCTCCAACCAATACGGCAAACTGATTCAGCGCTTCCTCACTTCCCACCGCCTGCACATAGTCCCCTTCCAGCAACATGGTATTCGCTTTAGGCATCAATATAGAATCCCCATGCTTTACCCGTGAAATGACGGCCCCCGTCATGGCACGTGCATTTATTTGCGCCAAAGTACGTCCGAATACCGCTTGATTGGTCACTCTGAAAATGCAAGTTGTCAGTTCCGGAAAACTGCTGCGCCGTTCCAGTTCCAACCTGCGCGCTTCTTTATCCAGATCCACCCGCATAATCTTGGGTAACAGCTTCACAAACAAAATCACCCCTATCACTCCAAACGGGTAAGCAATACCGTATGCAATGGAAGCCAACGGTGAATTTGTACTGTCTATAGCTACCGCCAGACCGGGCGTACTGGTCAATGCCCCTGCTATCAATCCCACCACACTGGGCGTATCAATGTCAAAAGCATACTTCAGTCCTACCGCCGTCAGACAGGCAGAGCAAATAATAAGCATAGTGATAAGAATCAGTGTCTTTCCTTTACTTCTGAAAGAATCGAAAAATCCGGGACCGGCCTGAATACCGATGGTAAAGATAAAAAGCACCAGACCGAAGTTCCCCAATTCTTTAGGAATGATCACACCGAAATGTCCGAAAAGCAAGGCAATGAAGATAACGGCCGACACATCCAGCGACAAGCCCTTTATCTTAATCCTCCCTAGCATAAAGCCCAACGCTACAATAAGGAAGAGCGAGAAATAAGAAGAATGCAGTAAATCAATTAACATATTTTTAAGAGGTTAGTTTCAGAGCACAAAGATATGTAAAAATGCCAAATGCTGAAACTTTCCCCTTACTATTTGCAGAAACCATTCCTCCTATTGCACATCCAGCGCATCCAGTGCCAGCCCCTCCATATCCGGAGCGGAAAGCACCACCTTATAATAACCTGCATTGATATATGTACCCGTCGTTGTACTCAGCATACGCCACTTTCCGGGAGTTTCGGCAAAAGTCAGATGATCCTCCTTCAGTACCACCCCTTTGGAGTCGATGAACTGCATACGCACCTTCATAGGCTTCCCCGTAGCGTTCATGTATTTAAAACGAAGGGCATAGACCTGTGCCAGACCGGTAGAGATATTCCAGGTAATACTGCTTTTCTCACCTTTACCAAAGAAGACACCGGTTTGTTTCTTGACCTCTTTCTTTATAAACTTGCCTTTCAACATAGCGTCCTCGGCTTGATAAGTCACATTGGCACGGGCATTTTTATCTTCAGGCAATAATTCTTTGGGAGTCTTTTCCATCACATCCTTGTCTTGGGCAGCCCAGCTGAAACTTACATTCCGGTCATCAGCCCCTTGATTAGCAACAGGCTCCACAGAAGCGGCCGAAGCTATCGCAATGCCACAAATCAGAGCTTGCCCCGCTTTCACCTCCGGAAAATCAATCTTCAAGACCCCACCTTTCACAACAGCATTCACCACCTTTTTGCAAGCGCCGTCATGCCCCGCTTCAGCCCATACATCCAAGTCATCCAGAAGCACTTTATCATTTACCGCTACATCAAAAATACGCAAGCCTTCACAATCCGTCTGTACGCCGCCTCCCGTACCATGCCAGGGCTCTGTAAAATAAAGTTCCACACGATACTCGCCATCCGGAACGGGAAAGCGGAAATTCAGTTTATGGCGTCCGAAACGGAAAGTCTGGAACAGCTCCCAATCCCTAGTGCCATGAATGGGATCATTCGTGGTACGCTGGCTCGCCTGATAAGGGCTCAATAACTGCACACTATCCGACGGATGGATAAACGATTCCGCCCACGAATGAGAATAACGGCTGTTATCCTGCGCCCAGACCTGACCATACGTATCCGTATAAGCATCTCCCCCGCAATTCAAACGATAAAGATACGTATATCCCTCAGCTCCTTTCAACAAATCAGTTCCGTTCAACCGGTCGGCAGCAACAGGCACTATAACAGAACCACGGTAAAGAGCCTCAAAATGAGGCGCTTTTTCCAAACCGTCCAACACCAATACATCTTCCGCTGCCGGTTTTCCTTTAAAGTATCCCACGGCACGAATCACATTGTAACGGATATCACGGTTTTCCCACATAAAATGAGTACCTACCCCATGATTCAGTTTCCGTCCCAAGTATTCAGCATCCACCGCATCATTGTACAGCAACACACTGTCACAATTACTATAAGCCTCAATGGTAGCCCGTCTGCGGCCTGTTGCAAAACGGTCTTCCCACGTGTGGGATGCCAGATAGACCATCGGATCTTCGGAAGCCGGCACATAGTTGGCACGATACATATAATATACATCCAGCGGTTCTTCCCACGGAGTAACCAGTCCTTTATAATTAAACGGTCCCACCTTATCTATCCGGCGATACACTTCATCCGGCTGGCGGCGTCCCGGATTATCATGACTGCTGAATATCCATTGGAATTGTCCGCACACACTGTCCTTTGCCTGTTCCGCCAATCGGATCTTGGTTTCCATCAGCCGGCACATACGTTCCTCGCTCCATACGCCGTTCGCGTCAAAGGCAGCCGGTTCGGTATGCAACCCGATGCTGCGCCATGCGCCATACTCACCATTCAGCAGTTGGTTCTTCTGTGACAATTCACGGCCATACTTATTCACATCACCACCATAGGTTCCACTCCAGTTCTGAATAACATTCCAATCTGTTCCATCACCACCGTTACACGTGGTAATCACACGCATGGTACGCGCCGTAGGATCCATTTCACGGATAATCTCACTACACTCCTCGGCAAACTCCTTAGGCAGCGTGCTTTCGTTCTGCAATCCCCACATCACCACACTGGGCGAGTTGCGGCGTTCCTTCACCCACTGGCGGAGCAGTTTCTTGAAATTCTCACGAAACTCCGGAGTGTCATACCATACATGGGCCGAGAACTGAGTCCACCACAAGACCCCTTCCTTATCCCAATATTTCTGATAATCCAGGTGATGGGGCTGGTGAGCGTCACGGAAAGCGTTGAAGCCCGCCGCACGGATCTGTTTCACACGGGCTGCCACCTGTTCACGGCTGAAAGCATGGCTTTGTCCGAACTGGTGTTCATATTCACATACCCCATTGATAAAGACAGGCTGTCCGTTCAGATAGAACCGTCCGTCACCGTCCTTCCGTTTCACCGGCCAACTGACGGTACGGATACCAAAGGGCGTACTAATCTCATCCGTAGTACTCTTGCCACGCTTTATCATACTGGCCAGTTTATACAAATAAGGATTCTCCGTACTCCATAAGACAGGATTCTGCACCGGCGATTGTTGCTTCACCACTTTCCTTTCACCCGGCTGCAAAGTCACCTTCTCCGTCAGGCGGAACACCTGCTTGCCATCCGCATTACTGAATTTATTAACCACTTCCACCGTTTCGGCAGTCTTCCCGTAATTTTTCACCTCCGTTTCTACAAAGACAGTTCCCGCCTTATCATCATTCCAGATATGCACTCCGAAAGGTTCGATGCGTATTTCATCCGTAGCCTCCAGCACCACGGGACGGAAAATGCCCAAAGGCTGGGAACCTTCACTGAATCCCCATTCCGAAGAACAACCACCGCATACCCAAGGCATATCGGCTATCATTTCAGGATGCTCCGCTTTCACCACCAGTCTGTTCTCTCCCGGCTTCAACGCCTCCGTCACATCCAGTGTCAACGTAGTACGCCCTACGGGATGACGGCCGAAATCCTTTCCATTCAATGTAACAGTGGCATACGTTCCCACTCCCTCAAAACGAAGGAAATAACGTTTTCCGAATGAAGAATTGGAAATTGGAAATAGAGAATTATCCAGCGTGAATATCTTTTCGTACATGGCAGTACCGTGAAGATTGCCATGAGTCAGTTGGCGGTAACCGTAATAATCGTCCCAGTTATGAGGGATATCCACCACTGTAGGGGCATTGTCCGCCTGCCCGTATGCACTTTTATCACAAAGCCATGTTTTCCATCCTTTATCCAGTTCCATCACCATCCGGCGGTTCTTCACCTCCCGTTCCGGGAAATGCACTTGCGAACGTCCCATCGGCTTGCTGGTCGCAATGGCTATACCACGTTGTTCCGCGTCATTCACGGCACAATAAAAATGATACACCACCCCATTGTGTTTCACCACATAACTTTTATGAGCGAACAATTCATCATAGTCTTTGGAAGGGATAATCAAATCCGCCCCTTTCCAATCGGTCCAGTGCACCAGGTCATAACTGGCAGCAAAGGTATTGAATGCCTTGTATTTGCGGCTCGGTTCAAAAGCCGAGAAGTAGAACATGACATACACGTCGCCCATTTTCTGGATATGCGCATCCCCCGTGATGGTTCCATCCGCCTCGTGTGCAAAGACCGGATTGCCCGGATAGCGTTTCCACTTCTTCATATCCTTTGACAAGGCGATACCCACCCGTTCCGCTTTCAAATCGGTTTCCGGATGCCGTCCTGCCGCGTTATAGAACATGACGAAAGGAGCGCCCAGTGTTTTCTCCTTATCCCAATAGACCACACTTTTGTACTGGGTCAGCTTTTCCCACCATTGCGCGTCTTTATCATGGATACTCATCACAGGCTTGTCCTGTGCCTGCCACTCATGGGCGGAACCCAAAGGCCGGTCTGTCCAGGCCAAACCGATATACAGCGGCTTGTTCACCGATTCATATCCGGTCCCTTCCCCACCCAGATAAGTCATCCAATGCTTGCCTTTATACGTCTGCAGGGCATAGCTTCCTCCCCACTCCATATCCGGCAATGCAGGGAAACCACCACGCTGGTTGCAATCCCAGAATCCGTCACGATAAGACAAGACACGTCCCAATGTACGCCATTCCAACAGATTATCACTTTCGGCTATCCATGTCTCGTATCCACGCCCGTCCAGTCCGCTCTTACCATTATAAACCACGTAGGTCATATACCACTTATCCCCTTCGCGGAACACGGTAGGGCAGTCTATTTTATGCTTGTTGTCGGCAGGAGCTACAGCCAGCCCATATTTATAAGGAGTCTTGGCTTCCTCATAAATCTGCTCCATGCGCGATTGCGGAACTTCACGTTGGGCGTATGTTCCCAATGACAACAGTAAAAATGCCAATATCAATATCTTCTTCATAATTATCTTTTTTATCTATTGGCAAGACGGATAAAAGAAGAAAATGTACCCATTCAGAGAACTTTTATCTCATTCTCTATTCTTACCATCACATAGCAGGGGTCAGCTCAACATTCAATCCCAAAGCAGAAGCAATACGATAAAAGGTAGAAACCTTAGGCTCTGTTTTTCCTGTTTCCACACGGGAAATATAAGACTTATTAGTCCCTATCTTTTCGGCAAGTTCCGCCTGTGTCATATTTGCTTTCTTCCTTGCCTCTTCAATTATTTGCCCGGTAAAGAAAGCATTAGCCCTGTCTTCGGCAGCCTTACGCTCCGGAGTCCCTTCTTTGCCAAACACAGCATCCAACTGTGCATCGACATCAAACATCTTTAGTTCTTTTTCGCTCATAATATTCTTTCTTTAGTTTTAATGCTTTATCAATTTCTCTATCTGGTGTTTTCTGCGTCTTCTTTTGAAAGCCATTGAACAATATAACAATATGCCCTTCATCATAACAGAAGAAAATCCTATAGATATTACCTTGCCACTCTATTCTTAACTCATACAGACCCTCTTTAAGAAACTTCACATACTTTGCCGGTAGTCTATCTTGAGTCTTCAATAAGAGTAATCCATATAGGACTTTTTCTTGCGTACCTTTATCCAGAGTATCAAAAAAATCTTTATAGTAGTTTTCGTATGCTATTATCTTTCTGCTCATACGACAAAAATAGAAAAAGTTTATCAGTTAAGCAACTTTTCCTTATAAAAATCTTAGAACTATGTACAAAAATGGCGTAAAATTCTCAAGATATACTTGAAAATTTTACGCCATACTGCGATTCCGGCCTCTGGAATTAAGGCTACTAATAGAACATCCAGTCCATCGTTTCCTCCGCACCGGCCAGTCCCGCATTACGCGGAGTCACCTGCGCGTCTGTAAATCCCAGCACCATCGTATATCCTTTCGGCAGCAACAAGGTATGCTTTCCGGCCTCAAAATGATAAGCGTGTACATTCGCCAGCGGCATACCCGCTATGCGTATGGCATTGGTCAGTTTCGGTTCCGCCTGACCGTAATCATTGGCAGAAGCGTCCGTTTCCAGTTTCGGGGCTTTCGCATACCTCTTCTGGTCATCACGGAAATAACCTACCAACAAATTCACCGGAGCAGCCGCTTCAAACTCTATTGTCGTACCTTCCTTGCGCTGCACATCCCCGTTCATTCTATAAGCAGTCAGCCCTTCCAGCTCGGCGGCCAGTGCATCCACCTTGCCCGGTACATTGGAGAACAGGCTTGCCCCCGTCGCCAGTTTCACCGGAGCCAGTCCGTTCAGGATCTTCACATTTGCGGCGGACAAAGGTTTTATCTCAGCTGCACTTTCCGTCACCTTACCTGCCGCCCTATCTTTCAGCAACTGCAAGTTCGCCTTGAAATTAGCCAGCTCATTTTCATAATGCACCAGCATCTCTTTCCAGGTCTTGTTCTTGCCACCGTCACCACCGATAGGAATACGGCGTTGCGCGGTCTGCATACTGTTGGCATAATAATAAGTACTATCCGTCAATGCCACCAGCTTGCGGTAATGATCCAGACTTTGTTCCATCAATGGAATAGCGGCATCCAGTTCATTCAGATCCTTTCCCCACTGATAGTTCAAGACACGCTGAGCAGCTTTCACTTTCAGGTTAAAGGCATAAGCAAATTCACGATAGCAATGCATGTCATTCTGCAAACGTCCGAACTCCTCTTTATTACGAGTCACCGCTGCGGCAGCCTTGTCAATAGCCGCCACCGCCTTGTCACCGTGTTCCACCACCTGCGCCACAATATCCAGCGGCAATTCGCCCACATGCGGCTGTTTTTTCCATTCTTTTTCCACATATTCTATCAGCTTCTCACCTTCCGGCCCGCAACTCTCATAAAATCCCGGATAGATAGTATATTTATAAGGATTCACCAACTGACTCATAAACATACCCAGCAACAAAGTCTGCCGGTTACCTTCCGTGATACCGAAACGGCGGAGCAACTTCGGAGCAATCTCTCCACTCTGCTCGTATGCTTCCAGAATATCTCCGGCTTCGGCAGGAGTCGTACCATAAAAATCGCCCAACTGCTTGTCCCAATATTCCACTTCGGATGAACGGTCCCGATGACAGTTCCATGCATAGCGTCCCCAGGTTTTGTACCATATCCAGTCACGGTCCAACTGATACTCCCGTTTGCCATCCGGCAACTTATCAGCCGTGTACGGCCAGTCCCAATAAGAAGCCTGCGGATACAGATGCAGGGCATTGGCTCCATGTACATTGTGCATGGCATTCACCGCCTTCTGTACAAAGTCGGGAGATCCCCAACGCCACGGTTCCAAGTTTGCCAGAATATGCACATTACTGATATGAATACTTCCCAAGTCACTCAAGTCCGAGTGTATCTTGGACCAAGGTCCGCGCGGTTCGTAAGTAGTCAGTGACTCACCATTGTATTTATGCATGGTATAGAGGTTCTTGTATAACGGCAGTGCCGCATCCATCACCATCTTGCAGTCCGTATCGTGCGCACGCAGCAAAATGGGCGGTTCGTCCGTACGCCCCAGTGCCTTCAGTCCGTCCTTCACTCCCGGAATAATGGTTTTGGTAAACCACTCCACATCATCCTCGTAGGTATCCATCGCTTCCCCCAAGCATACCAGCAGACCCACATTGGGATATTTTTCTATAAACGCGGCCACCGACTTACGTGTATAATCACTGACCAGCGGAGTAATAGGACGGTTACGATCCTGTGTTTTCAACCCGTAATGCTCGGCAAAAGGCTTGCTTAACAATATATTATAAAACATCTGGATCACAAAGATACCGCGTTTGTCCGCTTCGGCAGTCAGGAACGAGAACATTTCCTCATTTTTCTTGAAAGTTTCCTCATCTACCTCTACGGCAAAAGGATACTCTTCCAGCTTCACCAAGGAAGCAAACGGATGCCCGTTCCACAGATACAAGGAATTCATGCGGTTTTCCACCAGCATATCCAGATATTTTATCCATTGTTCCTTATCATAAAACCAAGGGAAGCTCTCCGGCGTATAGGGATACTCATACACCCCTCTTCCGGGCAGGTATTCCATTTTCTGAATCCCTACACAACCTCCGCGAAGCACCATTTCCGGAGCATCCGTCAGCTGTGCCGGAAACTTCAAATCCTTGTATTGCCCTACATGATCTATCAATTCCCGACAGCCGTAAATCACACCGCTTCCGTCGTTTCCTGTCACCGTAGTCATGTTTCCACGGGTAGAAATGGTAAACCCCTCCTTTTTCAGTCCGGCAGTATCAGCAGCCTGTTCCAGACGGATGCATACCTCATCTTTATCCATACCGGCAGTATCCGACAACATAACAGACGAATACCCCGCATCTTCCAGCGCTTTCTTCAAATGTTCTCCTGCAAACAGCACCCGGTTCGACGCCTCCTGCGGCATCACAATATTCACATTGGGTTTCTCGCACCCCCATAACACGCACATACATGCGACAAGTGTTCCTAGCCTGATATTTTTCATTCTTTTCATATAAATTATTTACAGTTAGACGAAAAAAACAACAAGACGTACTCACAAGACCTCCGCCAATCGTCAAAAAGCGAAGAAAAAGCACAAGCTATCACAAAAAGAAAAAAAGCTGATGAACAAACGGGGGCAAACTCAACTTTTAAACGGAAATGTATTGTGGAACAGAATTACCTAACATTAAAAACGAAAAGAACAATGAAAAAGAAATCTAACCTGACCCTATTTATGAAACAACTTATCCGGTCGCTAAAAGAAGAAGAGCGTTTCAGTACCGCCCACATCTACCAAAGCACCCTGAACGCCTTCATGCTCTTCTGCAAGACCGATGCCATCCGGTTCAACCAGATGGAACGTTCACGCCTGAAACAATTTGAGAACCACCTGCGCAACAAGGGATGCACCTGGAACACCGTCTCCACTTATATGCGTACCTTGCGAAGCATCTACAACAAAGCCGTGGACGATGGTCTGGCGGAAGAAAAGCCCCGTCTTTTCCGTCACGTATATACCGGCGTAAAAGCCAATACCAAACGTGCCCTCGATGCCAAAGACATGAGCAAATTATTAAGCGCCTCCCTTCCACGCCCCCTGCCGCAAAGCATGAAAGAGAGCCGGGCATGGATTACCCTGATGTTCCTGTTACGCGGAATGCCCTTTGTGGATCTGGCACACCTACGCAAAACAGACCTGCAAGATTCCGTTATCTCCTACCGCCGCCACAAAACAGGAGCCCTGCTCACCGTCGAGATTCCTCCCGCTGCCATGAACCTTATCAAACGGTATCAAAATACAGACTCCGCCTCCCCCTACCTGCTTCCCATTCTCAGTGGAAACCGGAAAAGCGAAGAAGAGTATGCAGAATACCAACATGCCTTGCGGAAACTGAACTATGACCTGAAACAACTGGCGGTATACTGCGGAATCAAACTCAACGTCAGTTCCTACACCAGCCGCCACACTTGGGCCACTTTGGCTAAATACTGTCACTTTTCGGAACAATTGATTTGTGATGCCCTGGGGCACTCCTCCACAAAGGTGACCGAAACCTATTTGAAAAGCTTTAAAAACGATGAATTAGACAGAGCAAATAAAGTAATAATTAATCACATTAGTATTTCTATATAATCAATTTTAAAACTTCACATTACATTATAAAACAACAAATTAAAAGACTGTTACTTTAGAAGTAACGGAACAGATTTTGGAAGCAAAAGTATACAAACTTTAAATACAGTGCAAGATTTCTACACTTTTTTTTCGTTTTTATTTTAAAATTTTTTTTTATTCCGCATATACCTCTCCCTACCCATACTCCGATTGTCAATATGAGTGAAGCCACATTTCCGGTCTTTTATCTTCTCTAACAGCCACTAAATCTTTATCTTACTGCTGTTTTCATGTTTTTTCGCCTCCCTCCTCCCCTTCCGTTACTTCTAAAGTAACAGAAAAAAACAAAACAAAAATATTGACAATGCGACATTCTTACTTATTTATAATAGCAATCATGCTAGCAGTTATGACTCCGCGTATAGCCCCGGCTCAAAGTATCGCTGTAAAAAGCAATGTTCTTTATGACCTTACCGGCACTCTCAACCTTGGAGGAGAAATAAGGTGTGACGACACCCATTCATTCAATCTGAGTGTCAACTATAATCCCTGGAATCTGGGAGAAAACAAAAAAATGAAGCACATTCTGATCCAGCCCGAATACCGTTGGTGGCTCAATGAAACATTCATAGGAAGTTTTTTCGGGGTGCAAGCCCATTTCGCCCAATACAATTTCGGTGGAACCACTCCTTTCACTACGGTCAAGAACAACCGTTATCAGGGTAATCTGATAGGTTGCGGCGTTACCTATGGACACCAATGGCTGCTCAGCACATTCTGGAGTCTTGAAGCAAGCATATCTGTCGGATACGCCCATCTCACCTATGATAAATACGGTCCCGCCAAAGGAGACGCACTCATTGAGAAATCCCACTCCAACTATGTCGGACCTACCCAGCTAGGCATATCATTCATTTATTTCATTCAATAAATATAAAAGCAAATATACCCTATCAGTCATGAAACTCAAGACAAACATACTATTCAGTCTTTTATTATGCGGCACCTTTGCCACTGCACAAAACCTGAAACTCGATATCCTGCCTCCTTCCGTTACTCTCGGACAGGACTCTGCCACAGTGTCCATGAAAATGACCTTCAATGTTCCCCAAATGGACACCAAAAACCATATCCGCCTCACTCCTGTCCTCACAGACGGAACCCGCACGGCAGAACTCCCTCAAATCCTGCTCAACGGAGAACGTGCACACCGGCTATACCGCCGTACCCTGGCGCTCAACAAACGAAGAGGCAAGGCAGATGTAACTCCCGTATTTACCGCTATCCCCCTGACAGACAGCGATCAGACTATCCACTACCGTGCTTCCCTTCCGGCAGCCGACTGGATACAGTTCGCCACCCTGAACCTCAAGAAGGAAGTCATCAACGGCAGCGGAGAGAAAGTACAAAGCGAAAATATCCCCATTCCGGACACAGCACCCCATATAGCAACAGCAACAGATCATTTCGTTCCCCAACGGGACAGGAACCGGGAAGCTCCTATGGCAGCCTCCTCCCCCTCTGCCCCCGTTGTTCCGGAACACCGTCCTGTTTCCCCTGCTCCGTCCGCACCCTCCGCCAAACCGTATTTCAAGGGAAGCTATGTATCTCCCGAAAGCGATGCCACCGATGAGCGCAACCAGAAAGAGCTGAACTTCAGTCTGGACGAAGCGCGTGTCATAGCCGAAATCAATCCGCAGATGCTTTCGTTACGCGAGCTTTACACCGTAGCCATCAGCTACAAGAACACTCCGGAACAGTTCTACAAAATCATAGACATCTGTGTCAAGATATATCCGGCAAGCCCCGTTGCCAACCTCAACGCCGCTGCCGCCGCCATCGAACGGGGCAACACACAGGCAGCCGGCCGCTATCTGCAAATGGCTTCCCATGAAACGCTTGCCTACAAGAACTGCCGTGGAGCCTACGAGCTGTTGTGCAACAACACCTACGAAGGCATCCGCCTGCTGAAAGCCGCCAAAGCCGAAGGCTCGGAAGAAGCCACCTATAACCTAAAAATATTCTTTGAATCCAACCAAACCAATATACAATAAAACATGAAAACCCGGTATGTCCTTTCTTGTCTTCTGCTCGGCAGCGCCCTTTCCGTTTCCGCACAGAAAACGGCTGTCAAAAGCAACCTGCTTTCCGCCGCCAACGGTGCGCTGAATGCCGGTGTGGAATATGCCTTCGGCCCCAAATCCACATTCGATTTGTCCGGCAGCATACGCCCGTGGAAACGCACGGAAGGATATGTCAACAAATATTGGCTCATACAACCGGAATACCGCTACTGGACTTGCCAGAAATTCAACGGCAGTTTTTGGGGAGCCTATCTCAACGGAGCGCAGTTCAACGTAGGAGGGAAAAAGATGCCTTTCGGACTCTTCCCCTGGCTGAAAGAGCACCGGTATGCAGGCTGGCTGGCAGGCGGAGGCATAAGCTACGGATACCACATCATGCTCAACCGCCACTGGAATATAGAAGTTTCCGTCGGTGTAGGGTATGAATATATCGACTATAAGAAATATAAATGCCCCGACGTGTGTGCCGAGCTACTGGAAAAAGGCCATTATCACTATTTCGGCCCCTCCAGAGCATCCCTGAGTATAGTTTACATATTTAACTAAAGAGCCATGAAATACTTATTCTATTTTATATCATTTATTTTTCCCGCGCTTTGCTCATCGGCGCAACCGGCAGAACGGGACAGTTCGATTTACATCGCCTCCTCCCGGCTCTACCGGATGGGAGAAAGTCTGGTAGTGTCCATGCAGGTAGACATTACCAGACAGATTCCCTCCAACGAATCAGTCATACTGATTCCCCGGCTCAGCGACAGCCTGGACAACTTCATCCAGCTTCCCGCCATCTATGTGAACGGTCGTAAACAGCATATTTTCTTCCAGCGTGAAACCGGCAGGCAGGAAAAAGACTATGAAGAGTTACGCCGCCGCAATGACCGCAAACAAAGCGTACACTACTTGCGCAGCATCCCCTTCACCCATTGGATGAAGCATGCCTCCTTGCATCTCATCGAAAAAGAATGCGGATGCGGAGTTCCCCGCCATACAGACTCCACCTATCTGACCCGCCTGAACATCCTTCCCGATATCCATCCGCACGTAGCGTTCATCACTCCGCAGATGGAAGAAAGGAAAGTGCGCGAAGAAAGCGGACTGTAGATACTAATTGAAAAGTGCGCTGTATTCTAATTGAAAAGAGCTCCATCCATAACTTGTTACAAAATTACTATA